>JALOSQ010000192.1 GCA_025458335.1 Ideonella sp. | reverse complement strand
CGCGGCCGGGGGGACGAGATCCAAACCAGACGGCTACGCATGTAGAACCGGCCAGCGATGGCTTGCGGACGGGGGTTCGATTCCCCCCGGCTCCACCAATATCGACGCGCCCACTGCGGGCGGCGGCTGTGTGCCGCCGCCTGATTCGATGCCGATGGACATCGAATTCGACAACGTCGCGGGCCCGTAGGCGCCAGGCGCGCAGCCCCGCGGGCCCGAAACAAAACGACACGCGACGCAACCGCGGCGACACCCGCCGTCGGCACCCGCCGAGCACCATGCCGTCCATTGCAACCCGATCACCGAAAGGACGGACCCCATGAAGACCTGGATCAAGCGCACCCTGCTGGCGGCGGTGGCCGCGCTCTCGCTCGGCGGCCTCGCGGCCTGTGGCTCGCACCACGGGCATGGCCGCGACGGCTGGAGCGAGGAGCGCGTGAGCGAGATGCGCGGCAAGGCGGTGGAGCGCATCAGCGGCCGGCTCGACCTGACCCAGCCCCAGAAGGCCAAGCTCGAAACCCTGGCCGATGCCCTGATCGCCCAGCGACAGGCCCTGCGCGGCGCGCCGGGCAGCAACCCGCGCGACGAACTGAAGGCGCTCGTTGCGGGAGACAAGTTCGACCGCACCCAGGCCCTGAACCTGCTGCAAAGCAAGACGGCCGCCGTACAAGGCCAGGGCCCCAAGGTCGTGGAGGCGATGGCCGACTTCTACGACAGCTTGAACGCCACGCAACAGGCCCAGGTGCGCGAGTTCATGGACAAGCGCGGCCGTTGGATGGGCCGCGGCTGACCAAGCAAGGCCCGAGGCCAGGCGCAGGCCAGGGCCCCGCTCGCGCCGTCACAATCCCGCGATGCCCCGCATCCTGCTGATCGATGACGACGCGCAGCTGGGCCCACCGCTGGCGGCCTACTTCCAGCGTTTCGAGCTGGCGCTCGAGCAGGCGCTGCGGCCGAGCGCCGGCCTCGCGCGGCTGAGAGACGGCGGCTTCGACGCCGCCATCCTCGACGTGATGCTGCCCGAGATGGATGGTTTCGAGCTGTGCCGAACGATCCGTCGCGACGGCAATCCCGAGGTGAGCCAGCTCCCGCTCGTGATGCTCACCGCCCGCGGTGACGTGATGGATCGCGTCGTCGGCCTCGAACTCGGCGCGGACGACTACCTGCCCAAGCCCTTCGAGCCGCGTGAGCTGGTGGCCCGACTGCAGACCGTGCTGCGCCGCCAGCGGCCGCGTGCGGCGATGGCGGGCACCGACACGCCCGCGGCCGCGAGCCCCGAGCTGATGCGCTTCGAGTGTCTCACCATCGACACGGCCCGCCGCAGCGTCACCCGCCAGGGTGAGGCGGTGACGCTCACCGGCACCGAGTACGAGCTGCTGCTGCTTCTCGCCCGCGACCCGGGCCGCGTGCACAGCCGCGACGACATCCTGAACCGCCTGCGCGGCCACGAGGCCGACCTCTACACGCGCGCGGTGGACATCGTGGTGAGCCGCCTGCGCAGGAAGCTCGAACCCCTGGACGCGATCAAGACCTTGCGCAACGCCGGCTACGCCCTGGCGCTGCCGCGGCTGCCGTGACGGCCGCTGCGCGCCAAGGCGGCCTGGCGGCGCGCCTTGCCCATCGCTTTCCGGCTCGCTCGATCAAGCGCCGGCTCGTGCTCCTGTTCCTGCTGTTCGCGCTGGCGGTTACGGCGGTGTTTGCCTTCGGCGCCCAGCGGGCCTTCAGCGTCGGCTGGCGGGATGCTGCGCGGCCCTTGCTCAACGACTATGTCGACCGCCTCGTGTCCGACATCGCCGGTTCCTCCAGCGAGCCCCCCAGCATCGAGCGCGCCCAGGCCGTGGTCGCCCGGCTGCCGATCACGGTGCGCATCGAAGGTCCAGTGGTCAATTGGGCGTCACATGCCCAGCCGACCGAGTGGCATCGCGACCCGGGCGGGGACGACTGGACCCCGTTGCTCGAACGCCGCACCGCCGACGGCCACCGCATCAGCCTTTCGCTGAGCCGCGAGGCCTTCGAACGCCGGCCGAGGTTCTTCGGCATTGCGCTCGCTGCGCTGCTGGCGATCACACTGGCGGCCTACCTCACCGTGAGCCGCCTGCTGCGCCCTCTGGACGACATCGGTGCCGGTGCCCAGCGCTTCGGCCGCGGCGACTTCTCCGAGCCGATTCCACTGCGCCACCCCGAACGACCCGACGAACTCGGCCAGCTCGCCGCCACGGTCAACACGATGGGCGGCGACATCGCGCAGATGCTCGAAGCCAAGCGCGCGCTGCTGCTGGCGATCAGCCACGAACTGCGCAGCCCGCTCACCCGGGCGCGCCTGAACGCCGAACTGCTGCCCGAAACCGGCGACGTCGCCGAGCACCGCCAGGCCTTGCTGCGCGACCTGCAGGAGATGGCCACGCTCGTGAGCGACCTGCTCGAGAGCGAACGCCTGGCCGGCCGCCATGCGGCGCTGAACCGCGAGCCGACCGACCTCGAGACGCTTGCGCAAGAGGTCATCCGTGAACTGCAAGGCCGCCATGCCGGCGCGGCCGCCATCCACCTGATCGCGCCGTCGGCCCTGCCGCGGCTGCAACTGGACCCGGGCCGCATCCGTCTGCTGCTTCGCAACCTGCTGGACAACGCCTTGCGCCACGCTGCCCGGGCAAGCGAGCCTCCCGTACTGCACCTCGAGGCCGCTGCCGACGGCGGCATCAGGATCACGGTGCGCGATTTCGGGCCCGGTGTTCCGGAGGAACAGATCACTCGCCTCGCGCAGGCCTTCTACCGGCCCGACAGTGCTCGCACGCGCGATGCGGGCGGCGTGGGGCTGGGGCTGTACCTGTGCCGCCTGGTGGCGCAGGCGCACGGCGCGAGCTTCGCATTGCGCGCGGCGAGGCCAGGATTGGCAGTGACGGTCGGGCTGCCGCCGGCTTGATGGCGGGGCGTCCGGCTCGGCCCCGATCTGTCGTTGTCGTCGCGGTCCGGAGATCGCGGTCCCGAGCGCCGTCGACACGCACTTGCGACGCTGATGCCCCGCCTCGCGTGACGGGGTGGCCGGCGTGTCGTGTAATCGAGGTCTGCCTCCAGTGGAGGCGATCCCGCACGAGCGAACCCCAGGAGGTTTTCATGGCAACGCGAAAGACGACCCCCCGCAAGCCCGCGGCGAAGCCGCGCAACCCCGAGCTCGCCCAGGCGGCCGACAACCTGTCCGAGGCTGCGCACCACGTCGGCGTGGCGATGCGGCAGAAGTTCGAGGAGATCGGCCATGCCGCGTCTGCCGAGTTCGCCAAGGCAATGGACAAGGCGCGCGTCAAGCGAGGCCAGGCCAAGCGGCAGCTCGACGCGTTGATGAAGAAGACCGAGGCGCGCCTCAAGAAAGCCACGGCCGAGGCGCGCAAATCGCTGCAGCAGGCGGCGAAGCAGGCCGAGAAGCGGATGGCGGCCACCAAGAAGGCGGCGAAGTCCAGCCTCACCGACCTGCAAGCCGAGGTCACGAAGACGGTCGCCGGCGGGAAGGCCGCCACGAAGAAGGCCGCCGCCCAGGCTTCCGCCACAAAGCCGACCGCCGCCAAGAAGGCCAGTGCCAAGAAGGTCAGTGCAAAGACGGCCACGACGCCCAAGGCGCCTGCCCGGAAGGTGGCCGGGGCTGCGAAGAAAGCAGCGCGCAAGGCCCCGGCAAAGGCCGCGACGGCCTGATCGATCGGTTCGCGCGCCGCGTCGGCGCTCGTCCGCCGACCTCAGCGCGTGCCCGGGGGCGCGACCAGCGCGCCGCGCAGTTGCGCGAGCTTCTCCATCAGGCGCCGCTGCTGGATCGCCCCCACGCGCACGAGGATCTTCTGGCCGGCGCTCAGCGACTGCAGCCCCGGGTCGGTGAACTCGTAGCGAACCCAGGGCCGGGTCGACGGGATCGGCCCCTTCACCTCGGTCAGCATGACGCTTGGGGGATTGCTCGGCACCGGTGAGGCCAGCAGCATGTCGATCACCTGCAGCAGCCGGGCGTGGAACGGCCGCCCCGGGAAGCCGAGGTCCTCGTAGGCCTGCTGCAGTTGCGGGTAGAGCCGGCGGTACAGCGTCGCGGCAGCCTGCGGATCGAGAGCCTCGGCCAGCGCCACCAGCGGCGCATACCGTTGGCCGTTGACCACCGCGATGACCTCGGTGCCATCGCGTGTCTCGGTCGTGAACCGACCCTCGGCCGGCGCAACCGGCCACAGCAGGGGCGGGGCATGGCTGCGCCCCAGGTTGTCGACGGTCGCCACGAAGCGGCGCGGGAAGTCGGCCGTCTGCAGCAATGCGGCGCCTGCCGGGCTACCGGCAAGCGCGGCAATGGACGCGGCGATCTCGGCGGCCCCCAGTGGCGGCTCGCCGGTCGGGGCCGGCGGGGTCGGGAGCGCCTCGGGCGCGGCACTCGCGGTGGGTACCGGTTCGCTGGTCGGGGCAGGGGGTTGGATTGGCGCCGACGCGGTCGGTGCCTCGGTCACCCGGGGTGCGGTCGCGGTGGGCGGAGCAGGCGGCGCCAGTTGGCGCAATCCCCACCAGCCTAGGCCTGCCAACGCGATCGTGACGGCCGTGATCACCAGGGCAAGACGGAGTCGCGGGTTCATGGCGGCACCTCCTGGCCCGATCATGCACCCATTCGCGCCCGATAGAACCGGATCGGCACGCCGGCGGCCAGCGCCACCTTGCGCTCCCGCTCGGCGTCGCGCAGCACCTGCGGCCGCATGCGCCCGACCACGTGCATCTCGCACGGCTTGCAGTCGAAGCGCAGGGTCAGCCGCTCCGAGCCATTCACCAGCACCAGCGGATCGGCCTTGACCGTGCCCTGCACGCCGGTGACGCCCTTGGCCTGCTTGGGGCACAGGCTCAGGCTCCAGCGCACGCAGTGCTTGGTGATCATCAGCGGCACTTCGCCGAGGGTCTCGTGGCTCTCGTAGGCCGAGCCGACGACCTTCACGCCGTGCCGTGCATAGAAGTCGGCGGCCCGCTGGTTGTGGACGTTCGCGAGGTAGGTCAGCGTGTCGTC
>JALOSQ010000015.1 GCA_025458335.1 Ideonella sp. | reverse complement strand
CGGTCGATCTGCGGCTGCATGCCGACGCCGCCGAACATCACCATGCTGGTGAGCGGCGTGTGCGCGCCATACGTGCGCACGCTCTCCTCGACCTGGGCGGCGAGTTCGCGCGTGGGGGTCAGGACGAGCGCGCGGATCGCGATGCGGCCGCGCGCATCACGCACGGGCTTGCCCTGCATCAGCCGGTGCAGCATCGGCAGCGTGAAGCCGGCAGTCTTGCCGGTGCCGGTCTGCGCGCCGGCCATCAGGTCGCCGCCCTGGAGCACGGCGGGGATCGCCTGCGCCTGGATCGGCGTGGGGGTGGTGTAGCCCTGCGCGCGAACGGCGCGCAGGAGCGGCTCGGCCAGGCCGAGTTGGTCGAAAGTGGACATTCGGAGGTTTCGTTCGCTCGGCCTGTCACACGCGGTGCGTGCACCAGTCGCAGGCGGCGAGCGCTGGAAGAAGAGACGGCCGGGTGCGGATCGATCGACCCTGCAGGCCTGGCGGCCCCCGTCAGGATGACGGCGACGCGATGACTGAAGCCGCGTCGATGGCCGGAGTGTACCCGGTCCGGCCGATGTCACCCGGGCATCGGCTGGTGGTCCTTGAGCCGCAGCCAGCCGCGGGCGATCCGGTAGATGGCCCACACGCCGAGCACGGCCATGCCCAACGCCCACAGCCCGATGCCGATGATCACGACGGTCAGCGGGATCGACACCAGGGCGACGAGGACCGCCCAGAGCAAGGCGTACCAGAAGGTCCTGATCTGCCAGGTGAAGTGCGACTCGAGCCAGGTCCCGCGGGCGTCGCCGCGCTTCACGTAGTTCAGGATGACCGCGATGATCGACGGCCAGCCGAAGAGGAATGACCCGAGCACGCTGGCCGCCCCGAAGGCCCCGAGGCACAGGCCGAGCGCGTGAAGCGCGTACACGACGTGGGTCACGCGCACCAGGCCATCGGGGGCTTCGACGGTCATTCCGGGGGTCATGCCATCCTCCTCGCGGTGCCCGGCGTGGGCAGGCAGGCCACCCGGGTGATCGGCCTCATTGTGGCGCGGGGCGGTGTCGCGCAGACGGGTCAGCTGCCGGGCGCGGGCGCGGGTGCGCCCCGACGATGCGCCGCCAGCAGCCCCATGGCCGCCAGGGCGAACGGCACGGCCACCCAGGCGAGCCGGTCGAATCCGACCCACGGGGCGGCCACGCCGCCGATCGCCGCACCCAGGGCCGTGCCCGCGTAGAGCATCGAGGTGTTCAGCGACAGCAGCACAGGCGCCTGCGCAGGCGACAGCACCGCCAGCCGGCTCTGCTGCGGCGTCATCATGCCGAAGCCGGCAATGCCCCAGACGAAGAACACGGCGACGATGGCCACGTAGCTGCCCGCCGCCAAGGGCACGAGCGCCATCATCAGCGCCAGTGCGCCGAGGTGCAGCCACAGCGTGCGGATCGGCCCGATGCGGTCGTTCTCCCACCCGCCCACCAGCGTGCCGATCACGCCCGACAGGCCGAACAGCATCAGCGTGAGCGACACCTGCGCCGCGCTCATCGGCAGCAGCGCCTTGAGGACCGGCCCGATGTAGCTGAACACGATGAAGATCGCGACGAAGTACAGCAGCGTCATCGTCAGCACGCCCGATACCCCGGGCCGCCGCAGCAGCTCCGGCAGGCCGTCGAAGGTCGCACCGGGCGCCCGGATGTCGCGCGGCAGCGCCACCGCCAGCACAACGGCCGCGGCGGCCGCGGTGGCTGCCACGAGCGCGACGGGCCAGCGCCAGCCGAGCCCCAGGCCCAGCCACGCCCCGAGCGGCAGGCCGATCACGTAGCTCAGGCTCACCCCCAGGAAGACGATCGACAGCGCCCGGCCTCGCCGGGCTGGTTCCACCAGGGCCACCGCGATCCCGGCGGCCACCGGCGTGAACATCGCGCCGACACCCATCAGCACGCGGCCGGCCAGCAGCACGGCCAGGTTTGGGGCGACCGCACACAGCGCATTGCCGGCCGCGAACACCGCCATCGCCAGCACCAGCGCGGCGCGACGTGACCAGCCGCCCGTGGCCACGACCATCGCAGGGGCCAGCAAGGCCGTGGCCAGCGCATAAGCGGTGGTGGCCTGCCCGGCGGCCGCCGCGGAGGTGCCCAGGTCCTCCGCGATCGGCGCGACCAACCCGGTGACCACGAAGGCGCCGGTGCCGATCACGAGGTTGCACAGCGCAAAGGCGATCAGGAGACGGGGCATCGCGGCATTGTCGGGGCGGTGGGACGGGCGGGCCGGCGACAATCGCGGCTTCGCCGCGGTCGCGGCCGCGCACCTGAACCCGGACTCCCATGGCCCAGTACGTCTTCACCATGAACCGCGTCGGCAAGATCGTGCCGCCGAAGCGGCAGATCCTGAAGGACATCACCCTGTCCTTCTTCCCCGGCGCCAAGATCGGCGTGCTCGGCGTCAACGGCAGCGGCAAGTCGACGCTGCTCAAGATCATGGCCGGCGTCGACAAGGAGATCGAGGGCGAGGCCGTGCCGATGGCGGGCCTGAAGATCGGCTACCTCGAGCAGGAGCCCAAGCTCGATCCCGACCAGACGGTGCGCCAGGCGGTCGAGGAGGGCATCGGCGGCGTGCTGGCCGCCAAGAAGCGGCTCGACGAGGTCTATGCCGCCTATGCCGAGCCCGACGCCGACTTCGACAAGCTCGCCGCCGAGCAGGCCGAACTCGAGTCGATCATCGCCGCCGCCGGCAGCGAGAACACCGACCTGCAGCTCGAGCTCGCGGCCGACGCGCTGCGGCTGCCGCCGTGGGACGCGCAGATCGGCAAGCTCTCCGGCGGCGAGAAGCGCCGGGTCGCCCTGTGCCGGCTGCTGCTGTCCAAGCCCGACATGCTGCTGCTCGACGAGCCGACCAACCACCTCGACGCCGAGTCGGTCGAGTGGCTCGAGCATTTCCTGCAGCGCTTCCCCGGCACCGTGGTGGCGATCACCCATGACCGCTACTTCCTCGACAACGCGGCCGAGTGGATCCTCGAGCTCGACCGCGGCTCGGGCATCCCCTACAAGGGCAACTACTCCGACTGGCTCGACCAGAAGGAGCGCCGCCTCGAGGTCGAGCAGAAGAAGGAGGACGCCCGCATCAAGGCGATGAAGGAGGAGCTCAAGTGGGTGCGCTCCAACGCCAAGGCGCGCCAGACCAAGAGCAAGGCGCGCCTCGCGCGCTTCGAGGAGCTGTCCGACGTCGACTACCAGCGCCGCAACGAGACCAATGAGATCTTCATCCCGGTCGCCGAGCGCCTGGGCAACGAGGTGATCGAGTTCAAGGGCGTGACCAAGAGCTTCGGTGACCGCGTGCTGATCGACAACCTCAGCTTCAAGATCCCGGCGGGCGCGATCGTCGGCATCATCGGCCCGAACGGTGCCGGCAAGTCGACGCTGTTCCGCATGATCCAGGGGGTCGAGAAGCCCGATGCCGGCGAGATCATCATCGGCAAGACCGCCAAGCTCGCCTTCGTCGACCAGAGCCGCGAGAGCCTGGACAACACCGCGACCGTCTGGCAAGACGTCTCCGGCGGGCTCGACAACATCACCGTCGGCCAGTTCGTCATGCCCAGCCGGGCCTACCTGGGCCGCTTCAACTTCAAGGGCAACGACCAGCAGAAGCAGGTCGGCAGCCTGTCGGGCGGCGAACGCGGCCGGCTGCACCTGGCCAAGACCCTGGCGCGCGGCGGCAACGTGCTGCTGCTCGACGAGCCGTCGAACGACCTCGACGTCGAGACCCTGCGCGCGCTCGAGGAGGCCATGCTCGAGTTCGCCGGCTCGGCGCTCGTGATCAGCCACGACCGCTGGTTCCTCGACCGCATCTGCACGCACATCCTGGCGGCCGAGGGCGACTCCCAGTGGGTGTTCTTCACCGGCAATTACCAGGAGTACGAGGCCGACAAGATCAAGCGCCTCGGCGAGGAGGGCGCGCGGCCGAAACGAATGCGCTTCAAGCCGATCAAATGAAGGTCGCGCCGTCCGACCTCCGCCCGGCCGGCCCGCGGCGCCGTCTCTCCTGAGTTCCGTTCCCCGAGGTCCGATCATGTCCATGACCGCCGCGCAGGCCACCCGCTCCCGAGGCGCGCGCCTCGGAGTCACCTGGCGGGCCGTCCCGACCGCCATGCTGCTGCTGGCGCTCGGCGGGTGCGCCGCGCTGCGGCCCGCCGGGGCCCCCGCGAGCGCGGCGTCGGCTGCGGCCCCGGCGTCCCCCGCGAGCTCGGCGTCGGCGCCGGTGGCGACGGCCTCGGCCACGGCGCCCGCGGCCGTTGCACCGCCCGCCGGTGCGGCCTCAGCGCCCGTGCGGCCCCCCGCGGGCGCGAACGCCGCGGCGGCGCCCACCGCGCCCGGCGGGCTGCGTCCGTTTGCCGACGTCATCAAGGACGCCAAGCCGCTGCCGGGTCCGTTCGCGCTGCACCAGAAGGACGACAAGGTCTGGATCGAGTTGCGCCCCGAGGACTTCGGGCGACCGTTCCTGCTGTCGCCCAAGTTGAAGACCGGCATCGGGGAGGGCCGCCTGATCGGCGGGTTGATGGCGTCCGAGACCGTGGTCGAGTTCCGCCGCATCCACAACCAGGTCCAGCTGCTGGCGCGCAACACCGACTTCACCGCCCGCGCCGGCACGCCGGCGGCCCGGGCGGTCGACCTGGCCTTCACGCCCAGCCTGCTGGGCAGCGTCCCGGTCCTCAGCCAGCCGCATCCGGAGCGCAAGTCCGTGCTCGTCGAGCTCAACGGACTCGTCCTGACCGACATGCTCGGCCTGGGCATGGCGTTGCAGCGCAGCTACCGCCAGGGCTACGCGTTCGATGCGCGCAACTCGGCCATCACGCAGGTGCGTTCGACGCCCGAGCTGACCGTGCTCGAGGTGCTCAGCCACTTCTATACCGCCAACATCGCAGTGCCCCAGCCGGTGCCACCGGGCAGCTCGACGCCTCCCGGGCCGCAGCCGACCGTTCCCCGCTCGGTGCCGGATCCCCGCAGCCTGTTCGCGACGATCCACTACTCGATCGCGCCGCTGCCCGCCCAGCCGATGACGCCGCGGCTCGCCGACCCGCGCATCGGCTACTTCACGGCCAACGTCGACGACTTCACCGACGACCTGGCGCGCAGCCCCCGCGTGCGCCACATCCAGCGCTGGCGCCTCGAGAAGAAGGACCCGACCGCCGAGGTCTCGGAGCCGGTCACGCCGATCACCTTCTGGATCGACCGCACCGTCCCCGAGAAGTACCGGGCCAGCGTGATCGCCGGCGTGCTCGAGTGGAACAAGGCCTTCGAGCGCATCGGCTTTCGCAACGCGATCCGAGCCGAGGTGCAGCCCGACGACGCCACCTGGGACACGCTTGATTTCGGCCGCGCCTCGATCCGCTGGATGACCAGCTCGAACCCGAGCTTCGGCGGCATCGGGCCACGCCATGTCGACCCGCGCAGCGGCGAGATCCTCGACGCCGACATCGGTCTGGAGGCCTTGTCCTCGCGCAGCCTGCGGGCGCTGCGGGCCAGCGTGATCGGAGCTCCGATGCGAGTACGCCGATGCCGCGGCCGAGCAGCTCGGCTATGCGCTCGAGGTGCTCGAGTCCTGGGGCGAGCTCGACCCGGACAGCCCGGAGGTCGAGCGCTTCGTGCAGGCCTACGTCAAGGACGTGACCATGCACGAGGTCGGGCACACGCTGGGGCTGCGGCACAACTTCCGTGCCTCGCGCATCTGGAACGAGGCGCAGCTGGCCGACCCGGAGTTCGTCGCGAAGAACGGCCTGACCGGCTCGGTCATGGAGTACACCGCGATCAACCTGCCGGCCCCCGGCCTCGCCGCTCAGCGCGGCGAACGCGCCTGGGCGCATGTGTTCACGCCCACGCTCGGTCCGTACGACTACTGGGCGATCGAGTACGGCTACCGACCGCTGCCGCCGGAGCGCGAGCGCGAGGAGCTGGCGCGCATCGCGGGCCGCAGCGCCGAGCCGCAGTTGGCCTTCGGCACCGACGAGGACCAATTCCTCGGCATCGACCCGGAGTCGCTGCACTTCGACCTCGGCAGCGACGTGATCGCGTTCGCCCGCAAGCGCCTGGACCTTGCCCGCGACGTCATCGCGCGCCAGGAGACGCGCGAACTGCGCCCCGGACAGCATCACGCGGTGCTGCGCCGTGCCGTGGGTTTCGCGCTGCGCGACATGTCGCGCTCGGCCTCGATCCTCACGCGCCAGATCGGCGGCGTGCGCACGCTGCGTGACTTCCCGGGCACCGGGCGCGATCCCCTCACGCCGGTGCCAGCCGCCCAGCAGCGTGAGGCGCTGGCGCTGCTGGCCAGCGGCATCCTGTCGGCGGACAGCCTGCGCATCTCCCCGCAGCTGCAGCGTCGCCTGGTGGTCGACTTCAGCGACCGCGGCGACGCGGTGTTCAGCGGCGAGTCCGTCGGCAACACCGACTTCTCGCTCACGGCCCAGGTGCTCGACCTCAAGCGCGGGGTGCTCGGTGCCTTGATGAGCGACGCGGTGGCCGCCCGCTTGCTCGACAGCGAGACCAAGTCGCCGGCGGACGCGTTCCGCTTCACCGAGCTGCTCGACGGCCTGCAGCGCGCGGTCTGGAGCGAGCTGGGCACCGGTGGCTCGATCCCGGCCCTGCGCCGGGAGCTGCAGCGGGAGCACGTGAACCGGCTCGCGATGCTGCTGATCCGGCCGAACGCCCTGAGCCGGGCCGACGCGCGCAGCCCGCTGCGCAGCGAGGCCGTGGCGTTGCTGGCCAAGCTCGACGCCGCGAGCCGCCGCGGCGGGCTCGACGCCAAGTCGCGCGCCCACCTGGCCGACAGCGCCGACACGCTGCGCCAGGCGCTGGGCGCGCGCTTCCAGCGCGCCGGCACCTGAACGGCTGCTACTCCGGCGTTCCGCAGAGGCCCGCGGAGCACGGGGCGCCGTCGCTCGGCGCGACTGCACCCGGCGCCTGTGCTCAGCGCGCCGGGAGCTCGGTCGACGCGGCGGGTGCCGCCGCGAGTCTTGCGCCGGTCGCCTGATGTCGCGCGTGCGTCGTCTCGTGGCCTTCGATCGCGGTGAGCGGGACGGCGGTCACCTCGAGCGGCGCGATCCGACTCGCTTCGAGGGCGGTCATTGCTGCCAGGGCGCACAGGCCGGCCAGCACGGTGGAGAACATCAGGCGGTCGATCATCGCGGCTCCTCGGGTGACCTGCTCCCCGCGGTTGGGCAGCGGTGAGGGCACTCTAGGAAGCCGGGTCCGCGCCGGCGAGCGGCGTGCGACGATCCGTTGTCCAGGCCGGACAGGGCGTCGGCCCGGGCGACGAGCCGCGGCTGTGGGCGCTGGGGCGTCGGGCGTGCCGTGTCACCGGTGACGCCCGAGGCGGCTCAGGGGTTGCGCCAGAGCCAGGCCGCGCCGCGAACGCCCGACGAGTCGCCGTGCCGGGCCCGCACGAGGCGCGTGCGCACCGCGTCGCGCACGCCACCGCTGAAGACGAACTCGTTCCACAGTTTGGGCACGTTCGTGTACAGCCGCTCCAGGTTAGACAGGCCGCCACCCAGCACGATCACGTCGGGATCGAGCACGTTGATGACCGCGGCGAGCGCCCGTGCCAGGCGGTTCTCGTAACGGCGCAGGGTCTCCTCGCAGGCGGCGTCGCCGCGCTGCGCGCGCCGGCCGATCTCGCGGGCAGTCATGGCCGTGTAGGCGGGCGAGGGCTCCTGGGGCGGCGGCAGCGGGCTGCCGAGCACCGCGCCGAGCCGGGATTCCTGGCGAGCGTGGTCGCGTGCCAGCGCCGGGCCGCTCAGCCAGTTCTCGATGCAGTGCCGTTTGCCGCAATAGCACGGCTCGGCCACCGAGGCTTCCTCGAGGGTGGGCCAGGGCAGCGGGATGTGTCCCCACTCGCCCGCCACGCCGTTCGGGCCGTCGAGGGGTTGGCCGCGCACCACGATGCCGCCGCCCACGCCGGTGCCGAGGATCGCGGCGAAGGCGACATTCGCGCCGGCGGCCGCACCGTCGGTGGCCTCGGAGACGGCCAGGCAGTTGGCATCGTTGGCGATGCGCACCGGGCGGCTGAGCACGCGCGTGAGGTCCTGCGCAAGCGGACGCCCGTTCAGGTAGGTCGAGTTCGAGTTCTTCACCCGGCCGTCGGAAGTCATCGTGCCCGGCGCCGCCACGCCGACCGTGCAGCGGCTCATCCCGATCGTGCGCTCGACCGACGTGACCAGCCCGAGGATCGCCGCCAGCGTGGCGCCGTACTCGTGCTCGGGCGGCGTCGGGATGCGCTGTCGCCAGAGCTCCTCGCCGTTCGGCGCGAGGGCGATCGCCTCGATCTTGGTGCCGCCGAGGTCGACGCCGATGGCCGGCGCATGCCGCGCGCGAGGGCCGGCGGGCCGATGGGGCACGGCGCGGGCGGGTCGAAGCCCCTTCATGCGAGCGTGCTCCCGCCGGTCCGCCGTGCCTGGCCGGTCATCGCCGACGACGGCGTCAGATCGCCTCCGTGCGGTGCATCAGCCAGTCCAGGGCCGCACCGGCAAGCCTCGGGGCCAGGCGCTCCCGGACCGTGGCGTGGTACGCGTTGAGCCAGGCCAGCTCGTCGGCCCGTAGCAGCGACCGGTCGAGCGAGCGGGTGTCGATCGGGCACAGGGTGAGCGTCTCGAATTCCAGGAACTCGCCGAAGGCGGTGCCTTCGGGCCCGACCCACGGGACGTTCAGCACCAGGTTCTCGATGCGCACGCCCCACTGGCCGTCGCGGTACAGGCCCGGCTCGATGCTGGTGATCATGCCGGCCTCCATCGCCATCTCGGGCGTCGGCTGCGCCTTGCTGATGCTCTGCGGCCCCTCGTGCACGTTGAGGAAGTAGCCCACCCCGTGGCCCGTCCCGTGGCCGTAGTCGAGGCCTTCGGCCCACAGCGGGGCGCGCGCGATGGCATCGACCATCGGGCTCGGCGTGCCTCGCGGGAACCGCGTGCGGCTCAGCGCGATCGTGCCCTTGAGGACGAGCGTCACGTCGCGCCGCTGCGCATCGCTGATCTGCCCGATCGGCCACACCCGGGTGATGTCGGTCGTGCCGCCGAGGTACTGGGCGCCGCTGTCGATCAGCAGCAGCCCGTCCCCCTCGATCGTCGCCTCCGAGCCCGGCAGCGCCCGGTAGTGCGGCATCGCGCCGTTGGCGTTGTACGCCGCGATGGTCGGGAAGCTGAGGCCGACGAAGCCGGGCCGCCGGGCACGCGCCTCGGTCAGCCACTCGTCGACGGTGATCTCGGTGATCGGCTCGCCGCGACCTGCATCGGCCAGCGCGGCCTCGAAGCGGGCGTAGAACTCGCACATCGCGGCGCCGTCCTCGATCATCGCGGCGCGGATGTGGCGTGCGTCGGCCTCGCTCTTGCGGCTCTTGAGCAGGGTGCTCGGGTTGATCGCTTCGACGCAACGCACGGCGACCTGCTGGCGGAACGCCCAGGTCACCCGCTTGGGGTCGATCAGCAGCACGGCATCGCCCGGCAACGCGGCCAGCGCCCCGGCGGCTGCGCCGTAGGCCACCAGCTCGACGCCATCGTCTGCCAGGCGCGCGGCCAGCGTCGCGTCGACCTTGCCCTCGCCGACGAACAGGCGCACGCGCCCGGCCTCGACCAGCGCATGCGCCAGGAAGACGGGGTTGTAGGTGACGTCGGCGCCGCGCAGGTTGAACAGCCAGGCGATGTCGTCGACGGTCGAGACGAAGTGATGCGTCGCGCCGTGGCGCTTCATCGCGTCGCGCACGAGTGCGAGCTTGTCGGCGCGGGTGAGCGTGGCCTGCGGCGGCGCGTGTTCGTAGACCCGTTCGGCGGGCAGCCCGGGGCGGTCCGGCCAGACCTCGTCGAGCAGGTCGAGGTCCGTGCGCAGGGCAACGCCGGCGGCGTCGAGCGCTGCCTTGAGTGCCTGGGCCGAGGCAAGGCCGAGCACCTGACCGTCGACGGCCACGGTCGCGCCGCGCGGCACGTGCGTCGCCAGCCACTCGACGTGCGCGGGCGCGGTGCCGCTGGCGATGCGCACCAGGTCGATGCCGCTGCCGGCCAGTTCGCGCTCGGCCTGCACCCAGTAGCGGCTGTCGGCGAACAGCGCGGCTTGCCGGGTCCCGACGATCAGCGTGCCCATCGAGCCGGTGAAGCCCGACAGCCATTCGCGCCCTTGCCAGCGTTCCGGCAGGTACTCCGACAGGTGGGGGTCGGCCGAGGGCACGAGCAGGGCCTCGAAGCCGTGGCGGTGCAGCGCTTCGCGCACATGCTCGACGCGCTGGCGGATCAGGGAAACGCGGGTGTCCATGCCGTCCATTCTCGCGCGCTGCTCCAACCCGTGCCGGCGGGCGGCCGCCCGCGGTCGGGGTCGGCCGTGCGGAGGTGGACATCCACGCCGGCCGCCGCCCGCCATGGCCGCCCCCGCCGCAGGTTCAGACGTCGACGAGCTGTCGAGCCAGCCGGTTGTGCCGCTCGATCAGCGGGCCCAGGTCCAGCGTGGTCAGGGCGCCGTCACGGACCACCACCCGGCCGTTGACGATGACATGCCGCGCCGGCGCCGGTGAGCACAGCAGCAGGGCGCCCAGTGGATCGTGCACCGCGCCCCCCGCAAACCCCAGGCCGCCGAGGTCGAAGGTGGCCAGGTCTGCCGCGTAGCCGGGCGCGATCTGCCCGAGGTCGTCTCGGCCCAGCACGCGCGCCCCGCCCCGCGTGCCGATGGCCAGCACGTCGCGCGCGGTCATCTCGCGCGGGCCGGCATCGCAGCCGTACTCGGTGCGGTGGCCACCGCCCGGCGTGGGCACCTCACGGGGCGGTGCCATCGCCCGGCCGACGCGGGCCAGCAGCATGGCCTGGCGCGCCTCGCCGAGCACATGGGCGGCGTCGTTGCTCGCGCTGCCGTCCACGCCGAGCCCCACCGGCACGCCGGCGTCGAGCATCGCCCGCACCGGCGCGATGCCGGAGGCCAGCCGCATGTTGCTGCACGGGCAATGCGCCACGCCGGTGCCCGTCGCGCCGAACCGCGCGATCGCGCCCGGATCGAGCCGCACGCAGTGGGCGTGCCACACGTCGTCGCCGAGCCAACCCACCGACTCGGCGTACTCGACCGGCGTCATCCCGAAGGTCGCGCGGCTGTAGGCGAGGTCGTGGTCGTTCTCGGCCAGGTGCGTGTGCATCCGCGTGCCCAGGCTGCGTGCCAGGGCGGCCGAGTCGCGCATCAGGCCGGGGCTGACGCTGAACGGCGAGCACGGCGCCGCGACCACGCGCAGCATGGCATAGCGGCCTTGCTCGTCGGCGGCCCGGTCAGGCGGGCCACGGCGGTCGTAGGTCTCGATCAGCCGCTGCGTGTCGGCCAGGATGGAGGCCTCGTCCTCGACGAGCCGGTCGGGCGGCAGGCCGCCGGCCGATTCGCCCACGCTCATGCTGCCCCGCGCGGCATGGAAGCGCAGGCCCGTGGTGGTGGCGGCCTCGATGCTGTCGTCGAGCCGCGAGCCGTTCGGGAAGAGGTACAGGTGGTCGCTGGACGTGGTGCAGCCCGACAGCAGCAGTTCCGCCATCGCGACCTGGGTCGACACGCGGATCATCTCGGGGGTGAGCCGGGACCAGATC
Source organism: Ideonella sp. (assembly GCA_025458335.1). Taxonomy (GTDB): domain Bacteria; phylum Pseudomonadota; class Gammaproteobacteria; order Burkholderiales; family Burkholderiaceae_C; genus JAIYCR01. The sequence continues at coordinate 11,591 of JALOSQ010000015.1, read as the reverse complement.
GGGTAGAGCGTCTTCAGCCAGCCGAACAACTCCGCGTCCTGGGCCGCCGGGACCGCGCGGGTGAGCGACTGGAACATGTGGTGGTGCGTGTTGATCAGGCCCGGGATGACCACCTGGCCGCGCGCGTCGATCAGTTCGCCGTCGCGGCGCACCTCGTCGATCAACGCCGCCGGCACCTCGCCCGCGGCGTAGACGGCCTCGATGGCGCGGCCGCGCAGCAGGACGCTGCCACCGCGCAGCTCGCGTCGCGCGTCGTCGAAGGTGGCGAGGAGTTCCGCCTGGTGCACGAGGAGCGGGCGGCCGGCATCGGGGGGTGGGGCGGGCATGGTGCGCGCGGGGTCGTTCACGGGGCATCCTTGCAGCGCCGGAACCACCGGCGACGCCGCACGATAGCCCAGGCGCGGCGTGCCGATGGGCGGTCCCGCCGCGCCGGCCCGCAGCGTGCCGGCTTGAGCCCGCTCAAGTCAGTGCTGCCCACGTGCGCGTGCTGGGCGGTGGGAGGTGCGGCGTCGCCTAGAGTCCGGTCGCATGAGACCACGCTTGGGTGGGTCCGCCGACCGTGCGGCCGCAGGGCTGATCCTGGCCGTGGGGATGATGGCCGGCTGCGCCACGCACGTGCCGGGCCCGGCCGGTCCGGCACGCTGCGAGGGCGTGGCGGCCGACGTGTCCGCCACCGGAGCGCGCGGTCTGGCCGCACAGGCGATCTGCGATGGGGTGCGCGATGCCTTCGGGTTCCTCGCTCCCCTGGGACTCGCACACCCGTCGCACCTGGCGGTCGAGGCGGTCGACGCGATGCCGCCAGGGCTCGGCCGCGGCGTGGTCGGGTGTTTCGAACGGTCATCGGGCCGCGTCGAGGTGCTGAGCTACGAGGCCTTCGAGCGGAGCGGACGCTGGCTCGGAGTCGAGCCGGATCTGGCGGCGTACCGCAGCGTGGTGGCGCACGAGGTCACCCACGCCATCCTGCACTGCCACCTGCCGGACGACGACGCCTTGCCGCGGGTGGCCCACGAGTACGTGGCCTACGTGGTGATGTTCGCCACGATGAACGCCGCCCTGCGCGAGCTCGTGCTGATGGCCTATCCGGGCGAGGGATTCGACGACGTGTCGCAGATCAACCTGCTGTCGTACGTCTTCGATCCCGTGGCGTTCGGCGTCGAGGCCTATCGCCACTGGCGCCGGCAGCCGGACGGCCTGGCCGTCCTGCGCGCGGTGATCGACGGCACCTTGATCCGCGAGATGCAGATCGACTGAGCCCGCGCGGCCCGTCGCAGGCCGCGCCGCGGCGCGCATGGCATCAGGCCTTGCGTGCCCACCACTCGTCGCCGAACTGGCCCTGCAGCCAGTCGACGAAGCCCGTCACCTTGGCCGGGACGAGGCGGGGCGACGGATAGACCGCGTGGATCTCCTGCGCCGGCAGGCTCCATCGCTCGAGCACCGGCACCACCGCACCCGTCTTGACCGACTCGTGGGCGACGTACCACGGCAGCATCGCCAGGCCCATGCCGGCCCGAGCCGCGGCCAGCAGGGCCGAGAGGTTGTTGCTGCGCAGCGGACCGCGGACCGGCACCGGCACGGTGTGGCCGTCGGATCCGGTGAAGTGCCACCGGTCGTCGCCCTGGACCGTGCTGTAGATCAGCGCCGCGTGGCGTTCCAGGTCCTGGGGGCGCCTCGGGGTGCCGTGTTCGGCCAGGTACGGTCGAGCGGCGACCAGCACCCACGGATTCAGGCCGAGGAAACGCGCGCCCAGCGAGGAGTCGGCCAGCCGTCCCATCCGGATCGCCAGGTCCACCCCCTGCTCGACGAGGTTCACGTAGCGGTCGTCGAAGCTGAGGTCGACCTGCACCCCGGGGTGCTGCTGCATGAAGCGCAGCACCAGAGGCGTGAGCGTGCGCCGTCCGAAGGCCACCGAGGTGCTGATGCGCAGCGTGCCGGTGAGGCGCTCCTGCATCAGCGCGGCCACGCTGTCGGCCTCGTCGATCTCGCGCACGATGCGCTTGCACTTGTCGTAGTAGAGCGCGCCGACCTCGGTCGGCGTCACGCCGCGCGTGCTGCGGTGGAACAAGCGGGCCTTCAGCCGCGCCTCGAGGGCCGCGACGTGCTTGGTCGCGGTGGGCTGCGTGATGCCGAGGCCCGCCGAGGCCTTGCTGAACGAGCCCGTCTCGACGACGCGGATGAAGAGTCGCAGCCCGGCCACCGTGTCCATGGCCCCGATGCTAGCTCGTCATTCCACGGTGGAATAGCAGATATCCGAGCGCTCGGGTTCCCGCGCGGGGACAGTGTCGACACCATTGCGTCACTGCGCGCCGGGTCGTCCGACGGTGTCGCGCCAAGCGAAGCACCGTCCCCCGGGACGGACCGAATCCCGACTCGAAACCCTGGAGACTCGAATGGCGAAGATGAAGGCCGCGATGGCCGCCGTGCTCGTGATGGAGAAGGAAGGCGTCACGCAAGCGTTCGGCGTGCCCGGCGCGGCGATCAACCCGCTGTACGCCGCGCTGCGCGAGCGCCAGAGCATCAGCCATATCCTGGCGCGCCACGTCGAGGCGGCCAGCCACATGGCCGAGGGCTACACCCGCGCCAAGGCCGGCAACATCGGCGTGTGCATCGGCACCAGCGGCCCGGCCGGCACCGACATGATCACCGGCCTGTACTCGGCCAGCGCCGACAGCATCCCGATCCTGTGCATCACCGGCCAGGCCCCGCGCGCCCGGCTGTACAAGGAAGACTTCCAGGCCGTCGACATCGAGTCGATCGCCAAGCCGGTGACCAAGATGGCGGTCACGGTGCGCGAGCCGGCCCAGGTGCCGCGCGCCTTCCAGCAGGCCTTCCACCTGATGCGCAGCGGCCGCCCGGGCCCGGTGCTGATCGACCTGCCGTTCGACGTGCAGATGGCCGAGATCGAGTTCGACATCGACACCTACGAGCCCCTGCCGGTCTACAAGCCCGCGGCCACGCGCAAGCAGGTCGAGAAGGCGCTCGACATGCTCCAGGCCGCCGACAAGCCGCTGATCGTGGCCGGCGGCGGCATCATCAACGCCGACGCGGCCGACCTGCTGGTCGAGTTCGCCGAGCTCACGAACGTGCCGGTGATCCCGACCCTGATGGGCTGGGGCGCGATCCCCGACGACCACCCGCTGATGGCCGGCATGGTCGGCCTGCAGACCAGCCACCGTTACGGCAACGCCACGATGCTCGCGAGCGACTTCGTGCTGGGGATCGGCAACCGCTGGGCGAACCGCCACACCGGCTCGGTCGAGACCTACACCAAGGGCCGCACCTTCGTGCACGTGGACATCGAGCCGACCCAGATCGGTCGTGTGTTCAGCCCCGATCTCGGCATCGTCTCGGACGCCAAGTCGGCGCTCGAGCTGTTCGTGCAGGTCGCCCGCGAGCGCAAGGCGGCCAAGGCGCTGAAGGACCGCAGCGACTGGGTGTTCCGCTGCCAGGAGCGCAAGCGTCTGATGCACCGCAAGACGCACTTCGAGCAGATCCCGATCAAGCCGCAGCGCGTGTACGAGGAGATGAACCAGGCCTTCGGCCGCGACACGGTCTACGTGACGACGATCGGCCTGAGCCAGATCGCCGGTGCGCAGTTCCTGCACGTCTACAAGCCGCGCCAGTGGATCAACTGCGGCCAGGCCGGCCCGCTCGGCTGGACGCTGCCGGCGGCGCTCGGCGTGGTCGCGGCCGACCCGACGCAGACCGTGGTGGGCCTGTGCGGCGACTACGACTTCCAGTTCCTGATCGAGGAGCTGGCGGTCGGGGCCCAGTTCAACCTGCCGATGGTGGTGGTGCTGGTCAACAACAGCTACCTGGGCCTGATCCGCCAGAGCCAGCGCGGCTTCGACATGGACTTCTGCGTGCAGCTGGCGTTCGACAACATCAACGTCGACGATCCCGCGCTGAAGGGCTATGGCATGGACCACGCCAAGGTCGTCGAAGGCATGGGCTGCAAGGCCCTGCGCGTGACCGACCCCGGCAAGCTGCAGGACGCGCTGGTGGCCGCCAAGGCGATGGCGCACGACCTGCGGGTGCCGGTGGTGGTCGAGTGCATCCTCGAGAAGGTGACCAACATCGCCATGGGCACCGAGATCGACAAGATCAACGAGTTCGAGGAGATCGATTGCCGCCATCCCGAGGGTCGCCAGGGGCTTGAAATGGCCGGCCTGCTGGAGTGAACTCGCACCGGGCGGCGCCGCACGGTGCCGCCCGGTCGAACGGCCGGTGCGGCGCCCTGTGGTGCCCGAACCGGCCCGGGTCTGCAGTCGCCGGGCGGTTCTCCGCCCGGTGGCGTTTGCGGCCCGCCCGAACCCGTCTTCCGGAGATCCCATGCCCCGTTTCGCCGCCAACCTGACGATGCTGTTCAACGACGCGCCGTTCCTCGACCGGTTCGAGCGTGCCGCCGCCGCCGGTTTCCAGGCCGTCGAGTTCCTCTTTCCCTATGCCTACCCCGCGGCCGATCTGAAGGCGCGCCTCGACGCCAACGGGCTGAAGTTGGTGCTGCACAACCTGCCGCCGGGCGACTGGGACGGCGGCGAGCGCGGCATCGCCTGCCACCCGGACCGGGTCGAGGAGTTTCGCGCCGGCGTGGCGCGTGGCATCGAGTACGCGACGGCGCTGGGGGTGGGTCAGCTCAACTGCCTGGCCGGCAAGGCCCCGGCCGGCGCCGACCCGGCGGTGCTGCGCCGAACCCTGGTGGGCAACCTGAAGTACGCCGCGGGCGAGTTCCGCAAGGCGGGCCTCAAGCTGCTGATCGAGCCGATCAACAGCTATGACATCCCCGGCTTCTTCGTGAACCGCACCGCCGAGGCGCTGTCGATCCTCGACGAGGTCGACGCCGACAACGCCTTCGTCCAGTACGACCTGTACCACGCCCAGCGCATGGAAGGCGAGATCGCCGCCACCGCGCAGAAGCACCTGGGGCGGATCGCCCACATGCAGATCGCCGACAACCCCGGCCGCAACGAGCCGGGCACCGGCGAGATGAACTACAGGTTCCTGTTCGCGCACCTCGACCGCATCGGCTACTCGGGCTGGATCGGCTGCGAGTACAAGCCGGCCGACGCCGGGCCCCGCGGCACCGAGGCCGGGCTCGGCTGGATCAAGACGCTGGCCGGCTGAGACACGGACCGGCCTCGCGGCGCCGACTGGCACAGCGGCGACACTCCGCACCGTGCTGAATCGACCCCGCTGAATCGAAAGACCTCCCGACCATGACCTCCAACCCCCTCAAGCTCGGTTTCATCGGCCTGGGCATCATGGGTGCGCCGATGTGCGGCCACCTCATCAAGGCCGGCCACCAGCTTTTCGTCAACACGCGCAGCAAGGTGCCCGCCGAGATCGCCGAGACGGGCGCCACGCAATGCACCACGCCGCGGGGCGTGGCCGAGCGCGCCGACATCGTGTTCACGATGGTCCCCGACACCCCCGATGTCGAGAAGGTCCTGTTCGGCGAGAACGGTGTGGCCGCCGGCCTGTCGAAGGGCAAGGTGGTCGTCGACATGAGCTCGATCTCGCCCATCGAGACGCAGGCCTTTGCGCAGAAGATCGCGGCGCTCGGCGCCGACTACCTCGACGCGCCGGTCAGCGGCGGCGAGGTCGGCGCCAAGGCCGCGAGCCTGACCATCATGGTCGGCGGCAGCGACGCGGCGTTCGAGCGCGTCAAGCCGCTGTTCGAGCTGATGGGCAAGAACATCACCCACGTCGGCCCGGTCGGCTCGGGCCAGATCACCAAGGTCGCCAACCAGATCATCGTCGCGCTCAACATCGCGGCGGTCGGCGAGGCGCTGGTGTTCGCCAGCAAGGCCGGCGCCGACCCGGCCAAGGTGCGCCAGGCGCTGATGGGCGGCTTCGCCAGCAGCCGCATCCTCGAGGTGCACGGCGAACGCATGATCAAGCGCACCTTCAACCCGGGCTTCCGCATCCGCCTGCACCAGAAAGACCTGAACCTGGCGCTGCAGGGCGCCAAGGCGCTGGGCGTGGCCCTGCCGCAGACGGCCAACGCCGCGCAGCTGATGCAGGTGTGCGCGGCCAACGGCTTGGCCGATGCCGACCATTCGGCGCTGGTCAAGGCGCTGGAGCTGATGGCCAAGCACCCGGTGGCCGAGGGCTGATCGCCTTCGCGCACGCGTCGGTCCGGGGTCTTCGGGCTGGCGCGGCGCCGCACGGCGGGATGCAGCGGGCTGCCCCAGGGCCCGGGCCTCGCCAGCCGCGGGGGGGCAGCTTGTCTGACGTCTGATAGGCTTGTGCGCCCGCTGCCAGCGACCAATGCCTCCCACGTCCGGTCCAGACCTCGCGCCTCCGTCGGCCCCACGCCGGCGGCCGCGCAACCTCGCCGCGGGGCTCGTCGACGCCCTGGCGGCCCGGATCCGCGAGAACCGCTATCCCGCCGGCGAGCGGCTGCCCAGCGAAACGGCGATCGTCGAGGAGTTCGGGGTCAGCCGCACCGTCGTGCGCGAGGCGATCTCCAAGCTGCAGGCCGCCGGCCTGGTCGAGACCCGGCACGGCATCGGCACCTTCGTGATCGGGCTGGGCGATGCCGCGCCGTTCCGGGTGTCGCCCGAGCAGCTCGCCACGCTGCAGGACGTGATCTCGGTGCTCGAGCTGCGCATCGCCGTCGAGACCGAAGCGGCGGCGTTGGCTGCGCAGCGTCGCGACGAGGACAATCTTCAACGCATGCGCGCCGCGCTGGCGGCCTTTGCCGCCGCGGTCGAGGAGGGTCGCGACGCCGTTGGACCTGATTTCCAGTTCCACCTGGAGGTGGCTCGGGCGACCCACAACGAGCGCTTCGCCGACATCGTCGCCGCGCTGGGCACCGGGGCGATCCCGCGTGCCCGCCTGGCGGGCGACACCGGGCACAGCGACGAGCACAAGGCCTACCTGCGGCGCGTCAACGTGGAACACGAGAGCATTCTCGAGGCCATCGCGGCGGGTGACGGCGAGGCCGCCCGGGCGGCCATGCGCACCCACCTCGCCAACAGCCGCGAGCGGCGGCGGCGCGCGGCCTCGGCTTCGCTGTCCTGACGATCTGCGCGTGCCCGATGGGTGAAAACCCAGTGGCGAGGCCAAATTCAACTTGTATGATGACTGACAACAAGCCCCTCGCGATCTCGCGAGGCCCACGCCGAACCGGAGACCCGACATGAAGCGCCGCCTGTTCACCCTCGTCACCGCGCTGACGATCTCCCTGCCCGCCGTCGCCTGGCCCGACAAGCCGGTGGCGCTGGTCGTGCCTTTCCCGCCGGGCGGGTCGACCGACCTGATCGCCCGCACCTTGCAGCCGAAGCTCCAGGAGGCCCTGGGCGGTACCTGGGTGGTCGAGAACAAGGCCGGCGCGACCGGCACCATCGGCGCGGGCGGCGTCGCCCGCGCGGCGCCGGACGGCCACACGCTGCTGGTGTCGTCGCTCGGCCCGTTCGTGATTGCGCCCCACCTGATCAAGACCAACTACGATGCGCTGAAGGATCTCGACCCGATCAGCGTCGTCGTGCAGGCCCCGAACGTGCTCGTCGTGCCGGCGTCGAGCCCGCACCGATCGCTGGCCGACGTGATGGCATTCCTCAAGGCGAACCCGGGCAAGATGACCTTCGCGTCGTCCGGCAACGGCAGCAGCGACCACTTGACCGCCGAGCTGTTCTGGCAGCAGACCGGCACCAGCGGCGTGCACGTGCCCTACAAGGGCGGCGGCCCGGTGATGCAGGACCTGCTGGGCGCGCAGGTGGACAGCTCGTTCATGAACATCAACACCGCCGTGCCGCAGATCCGGGCCGGCAAGCTGCGCGCGCTCACGATCACGAGCGCGCGCCGCTCGCCGCTGCTGCCCGACGTGCCCACGCTGGAGGAAAGCGGCGTCAAGGACGCCAACGTCCAGTCGTGGCAGGCCGTGGCCGGACCGCGTGGCCTGCCCGCCGACCTGAAGGCGAAGATCCAGGGGGCGATCGCCACGGCCGTGGCCGACCCGGCCATCCGCGCCCGCCTGCTGGACCTCGGTTTCGAGATCGTCGCCAACACGCCCGATCAGTTCGCCGCGTTCCAGGCCGCCGAGTTCGCGCGCTGGCAGAAGCTGATCAGCGGCCGCAACATCAAGGCCGATTGATCCGGTACTGATCCGCCGACGAATCCCGATGCCCCACCGCTCCTCCACGCCGCGCGTGGTCTCGCTGCGCGCCGTGCCGGTGGCCGGCCGCGACAGCATGTTGCTGAACCTGTCCGGCGCGCATGGACCGTTCTTCACGCGCAACCTCGCGATCCTCACCGACAGCGACGGCCGCACCGGCGTGGGCGAGGTGCCTGGCGGCGAGAAGATCCGACAGACGATCGAGGACGCCGCTGCGCTGGTGGTCGGAGAGCCGATCGGGCGAGTGCACAGCGTGCTGCAGCGCCTGCAGCGTGCCTTTGCGGATCGCGACGCTGCGGGGCGCGGCCTGCAGACCTTCGACCTGCGCACGGCCGTGCACGCGGTCACCGCGGTCGAGTCCGCGCTGCTCGACCTGCTCGGCCAGCACCTGGAGGTGCCGGTGGCGGCTCTGCTCGGCGAAGGCCAGCAGCGTGACTCGGTCGAGATGCTGGGCTACCTGTTCTTCGTCGGCGACCGCACGAAGGCCGACCTGCCCTACGTCGGCGAGCCCGACGCCGCCGACGCGTGGCTGCGGCTGAGGCACGAGGCCGCCCTCACCCCCGAGGCCGTGGTCCGCCTGGCCGAGGCCGCCCAGGCGCGCTACGGCTTCAACGACTTCAAGCTCAAGGGCGGCGTGCTGCGCGGGGACGAGGAGGTCGACGCGGTCATCGCCCTGCACGAGCGGTTCCCGGGGGCCCGGGTCACGCTCGACCCGAATGGCGCGTGGCGGCTGAAGGAGGCGATCCGGCTGGGCCAGCGCATGCGCGGCGTCGTGGCCTACGCCGAGGACCCTTGCGGCGCCGAGGACGGCTTCAGCGGACGCGAGGTGATGGCCGAGTTCCGCCGCGCCACGGGCCTGCCGGTCGCGACCAACATGATCGCCACCGACTGGCGCCAGCTGGTGCACGCTTTGTCGCTGCAAAGCGTCGATATCCCGCTGGCCGACCCTCACTTCTGGACGATGGCCGGCTCGGTGCGCGTGGCCCAGACCTGCCGCGACTGGGGCCTGACCTGGGGCTCGCACTCCAACAACCACTTCGACGTGTCGCTGGCGATGTTCACGCACGTGGGGGCTGCCGCGCCCGGCCGGGTGACGGCCCTGGACACGCACTGGATCTGGCAGGACGGCCAGCGGCTCACGCGCGAGCCCCCGCGCGTCGTCGGCGGCCGCGTGCAGGTTCCGGACCGGCCCGGCCTCGGCGTCGAACTCGACATGGACGAGGTCGAGAAGGCGCATCAGCTCTACCGGCAGCATGGCCTGGGCGCGCGCGATGATTCGGTTGCGATGCAAGCCCTGATCCCCGGATGGACCTTCGACCCGAAACGCCCGTGCATGGTGCGTTGACCGGCCGAGCCACGCCCGCTGCGACATGACCGCCACGACCCTGCCGCCCGTCGTCGTGCGGATGCACCCCGCCGACAACGTCGCGATCGTGGCCAATGAGGGTGGCCTGCCGGCCGGCACCCGGCTGCCCGACGGCGGTCCGGTGCTCGTGGACACGGTGCCGCAGGGCCACAAGGTGGCGCTGGACGACCTCGCGGAGGGCGACGCGGTGCGCCGCTACGGCGTTGTGATCGGCCGGGCGGCTCGCGCGCTGCGCGCCGGTGCGTGGGTCCACGAGCGCCTGCTGCACATGCCCGAAGCCCGTACCCTCGACGGCCTGCCCGTCGCCACGGTCAGATCGCGGCCGTCGCCTCCCCTGGAGGGCTACACCTTCGAGGGCTACCGCAATCCCGACGGCTCGGTGGGCACTCGCAACCTGTTGGCCATCACGCAGACCGTGCAATGCGTCGCCGGCGTGGTCGAGCACGCCGTTCAGCGGATCCGGGCCGAGCTGCTGCCGCGATACCCGCATGTCGACGGCGTCGTGGCCCTCGAGCACAGCTACGGCTGCGGCGTGGCCATCGATGCGCCCGATGCGGGGATTCCGATCCGCACGGTGCGCCACCTGAGCCTGAACCCGAACTTCGGCGGCGAGGTGATGGTGGTGAGCCTGGGCTGCGAGAAGCTGCAACCCGAGCGCCTGCTGCCGCCGGGCAGCATCCCGCTGGCCGACAGCCGCGGTGCGGCGTCCGCCGGCGATCGGGCCGGCGTGGGCTTCGACCTGGTGCGCCTCCAGGACGGGCAGCACGTGGGCTTCCAGTCGATGGTCGAGTCGATCCTCGCCACGGCCGATCGCCACCTGCAGCGGCTCGACGCGCGCCGGCGCGAGACGGTACCGGCGAGCGAACTGGTCGTGGGCGTGCAGTGCGGCGGCAGCGATGCCTTCTCGGGCGTCACCGCCAACCCGGCGGTCGGGGTCGCCACCGACCTCCTCGTTCGCGCCGGGGCGACCGTGATGTTCAGCGAGAACACCGAGGTCCGCGATGCGATCGACCAGCTCACCGCGCGCGCCGCCACGCCCGAGGTCGCTGCGGCCATCGTGCGCGAGCTGGCCTGGACGGACGCCTACCTCGCCCGCGGAGGCGTCGACCGCAGCGCCAACACCACGCCGGGCAACAAGGCGGGCGGCCTGTCCAACATCGTCGAGAAGGCGATGGGCTCGATCGTCAAGAGCGGCGGTGCGCCGATCGCCCACGTGCTTCCGCCCGGCGACAAGCTTCGGCGCGAGCAGCGGGGGTTGGTGTTCGCCGCGACGCCGGCCAGTGACTTCATCTGCGGCACCCTGCAGATGGCTGCCGGGATGAACCTGCATGTGTTCACCACGGGCCGGGGCACGCCGTACGGGCTGGCCGCAGTGCCGGTGGTCAAGGTCGCCACGCGCACCGAGCTGGCCCGGCGCTGGCACGACCTGATGGACCTGAACGCCGGGGTCATCGCCGACGGCCAGGCCAGCGTCGAACAGGTGGGCTGGCAGCTGTTCCACCTGCTGCTCGAGACGGCCAGCGGCCGCCGCACCTGGGCCGAGACCTGGCGCCTGCACAACGCGCTGACCCTGTTCAACCCGGCGCCCGTCACCTGACCTCGCGGCGCCCCGCAAACCCGCACCGCCCCGAAGGGACCGCGATGAGAGAGAACCGACTGCGACAGCTCTGGCGCGACGACCGTGCCGCCGTCAACGGATGGCTGGCGATCCCGAACGGCTTCGCCGCCGAGACGATGGCCCACCAGGGCTGGGACACGCTCACGATCGACCTGCAGCACGGCGTCGTCGACTACGCGGCAATGGTCGGCATGCTGCAGGCGATCTCGACCACGCCGACGGTGCCGGTCGTGCGCGTGCCCTGGCTCGAGCCCGGCATCCTCATGAAGACGCTCGACGCCGGCGCCTACGCCGTGATCTGCCCGATGGTGAACACGCGCGACGATGCGGCGAAGCTGGTGGCGTGGACCACCTACGCGCCGCGCGGCACGCGCAGCTTCGGCCCGGTGCGGGCGCTGCTGTACGCCGGCGCCGACTACCCGCAGCATGCCGACGCGACGATCGTGCGCTTCGCGATGATCGAGACGGCGCTCGCGCTCGACAACCTCGAC
>JALOSQ010000191.1 GCA_025458335.1 Ideonella sp. | reverse complement strand
CGGCCCCCGCCGCCCCCCGAGGGGGCTGGCTTGCCCCCGGCGAGTGCCACGCCTGCGGCGCGGCCCCCGCCGCCCCCCGAGGGGGCTGGCTTGCCCCCGGCGAGTGCCACGCCTGCGGCGCGGCCCCCGCCTCCCCCCGAGGGGGCTGGCTTGCCCTCGCTGAGGGCCACGCCCCCGGCTTCCGAGGGGGCACGGGCCGGCGCAGGTTCTCGTGGCTGATGCGCTGGCTGCGGGTGAGCAGCGAGTACATGAACTGCTCGGGCTCGAGCGCGTCGCAGTAGCGCTCGCCGCAGACCTCGAACCACTCCATCGCGTTCCACGCCGCGTTCTGCAGGCGCAGCACGTCGACCGCGCGCGCAGCCTGGTAACGCTGCAGCAACTCGCCCATGTCGGCGGGCACCCGCAGCGGCGCACCTTCGGCCGCGAACTGCCCGGCCAGTTCGATCGCATCCTCGATCGCGAGCTTGGTGCCCGAGCCGATCGCGAAGTGCGCGGTGTGCACTGCGTCGCCCATCAGCACCACATGGCTGCGGCCGTTGAAATGCGACCACTGCCCGCAGGTGATGCGCTGGAAGTTGAGCCAGGCCGAGCCGCGCAGGTGGCGCGCGTTGCTCAGCAGCCGCTCGCCCTTCAGGTTGCCGGCGAACAGCCGCTCGCAGAAGGCGATCGCGGCTTCGACGTCGGCCTGGTCGAGGCCGTGCGCCTTCCAGACGGCCTCTGGGCACTCGACGATGAAGGTGCTGGTCTGCTCGTCGAACTTGTAGACGTGCGCCTGGAACCAGCCGTGTTCGGTCTTCTCGAACAGGAAGGTGAAGGCGTCGTAGACCTTCTTCGTGCCCAGCCAGATGTAGCGGTTGGGCCGGGTGACGATGTCGGGGCGGAACACCTCGGGCAGCCGCTGGCGCACGCGCGAGTTGATGCCGTCGCTCGCGATGACCAGGTCGGCGTCGGGAAAGTCGAGGTCGCTCGCCGCCTCCTGTTCGAACACGAGCTCGACGCCCACCGCCTCGCAGCGCGCCTGCAGGATGTTGAGCAGCTTCTTGCGGCCGATCCCCACGAAGCCGTGCCCGCCCGAGCGGATCACCCGGCCGTGGATGTGCGTCTCGATGTCGTCCCAGTGGTTGAAGGCCTGCTCGATCTCGGCGGCACTCGCCGGGTCGCAGCGGCGCATGTTCTCCATGGTCGCGTCTGAGAACACCACGCCCCAGCCGAAGGTGTCGTACGGCCGGTTGCGCTCGACCACGGTGATGTCGTGGCCCGGGTTCTGGCGCTTCATCAGCAGCGCGAAGTACAGGCCGGCGGGGCCGCCGCCGATGCAGACGATCTTCATGGCCGCTCGCGTCCGGGGAGTGGACTCACTTTAGAACTGAAACATCGACAACGCAAGCGACAAGGTGTCGCACAGCCCATCCGGCGGGGGATGACGCACCCGCGTCGAACGCCAAGAATCAGCCCCTACGGCCTTTTCGGCCCCATACGGCCCACCGGAGGTCCCATGCCGCTCGTCCCTGTCTCCGTGTTCACCCCCAGCGAGTTCAACCACGCGGATGCCGGCGACCGGATCGCCCTGCTCGAGCGCAAGCTGCTGGCGCAGGGCGACTCCTGGTTCTCGCTGGCGAGCCTGCCGCCGCGACGCTACAGCAACCTGCTGCACACGCTCGAACTGGGTCGCCCGACCGGCGTCGTGAACTGCGCCCGGCCCGGCGTCGAGCTGCGCCGGATGACCGACACCACCCGCGCGGCCGACTTCCTGTCGCTGCTCAACGGCCGTGCGGCACCGGCCTGGGATGGCGTGCTGGTGTCCGGCGGCGGCAACGACCTGATCGAGGCTGCCTCGTCACCGCCGACGGCCGCCGCGGATCAGCGGCTGCTGCGGACCCCTGCCGAGCGGGCGTCGGGCGGGGCCGACGCGGCCCTGCCGTCAGCGGACTTCGTCAGCGAGCCCGGCTGGGCGAGGTTCGAGGCGCACCTTGGTGCCGTCATCACCGACCTGGTGGCCGCGCGCGACCGCGGCCGCAACGCCGGCATCCCGATGGTGCTGCACACCTACGCCTACCTGCAGCCCACGGGCGTGGGAACGGGGTTCGGGCTGGGGCCCTGGCTGTCGCCGTCCCTGGCCGCCTTCGGGATTGCGCCGACCCGCTGGGCCGACGTGGCGCGCGAACTGATCGACCGGCTGGCCACGCTGATGCAGCGCGAGATCGCCGCGCGGCCGGGCGCGGGCCTGCACCTGGTCGACTCGCGCGCGGTGCCGCTGGAGCTGGCCGCGCCCGACGCCGTCGGCGACTCGGGCGACTTCATCAACGAAATCCACCTGAACCGCTCAGGCCTCGAGAAGGTCGCGGCGGCCTGGCAGCCCGTGGTCGACGCGGCGACCTGAGCGCGCCGGGCTCAGCGGCGCAACGGGATCGGCGTCGCGCGGTCGACCGGCACCGCGGTGACGCTGTTCTGAGGCGAGCCCTCGATGACGCGGTCGGAATAGGTCAGGTACACCAGCGTGTTGCGCGCCGCGTCGACCATCCGCACCACGCGCAGGCGCTTGAAGACGAGGGAGGTGCGCTCGGTGAACACCTCTTCCTGCTGGCGCAGTGGGCCGCTGAAGGCGATGGGCGCCACCTGGCGGCAGGCGATGGACGCTTCCGACTTGTCCTCGGCCAGGCCGAGCCCGCCGCGGATGCCGCCGGTCTTGGCGCGCGACACGAAGCACGACACGCCCGAGACCTTCGGGTCGTCGTAGGCCTCGACGACGATCTTGTGGTCCGGCCCGATCAGCTTGAACACGGTGTCGACCTCGCCGATCAGGTCCGGGCCGGCCCAGGCGCTGGCGCCGCCCAGGCCGAGGGCCAAGGCCAGCGCGACCCCGCGCAGGCGTCGTCCGGCCCCGTGACGACGGTCGTGCCGGTTCATGGCGCCTGCATCACGGTACCGCTGCAGTCGCCAAAGCCGATGCGGCGGGCACCGGGACGCTGGGCGTGAGCGCGCAGCACGAGGGTGTCGCCGTCCTCCAGGAAGGTCCGCGACTCGCCGCCCGGCAGCGCGATCGGCACCTTGCCGCCCCGGCTGAGCTCGAGCAGCGAGCCGCCCTGGTCCGGTGCGGGGCCCGAGATCGTGCCCGTGCCCAGCAGGTCGCCGGTCTGGAGGTTGCAGCCGCCGACGGTGTGGTGGGCGATCAGCTGCGCGAGGGTCCAGTAGGCGTCGCGCAGGTTGGACTGCATCAGCTTCACCGGCGCCTCGCCGCGGTCGCGCATCGCGCCCGTCTGCAGCCAGGTCTCCAGCGTCAGGTCGATCGCCCCGAACCCTCGGTTGCCCGGATGATCGAGGTAGGGCATCGGGTGCGGATCACCCGCCGGGCGCTCGAAGGGTGCCTCCATCGTGACCACCCAGGGCGAGATCGTGGTGGCGAAGTTCTTGGCGAGGAAGGGCCCGAGCGGCTGGTACTCCCAGGCCTGCAGGTCGCGTGCCGACCAGTCGTTGAGCAGCACCAGGCCGAACAGCCGGTCCTCCGCCTCCTCGATCGGCACCGGCTCGCCGAGCGGATTTCCCCGGCCGACCAGCGCGCCCAGCTCCAGCTCGTGGTCGAGCCGGGCGCTCGGCCCGAAGCCGGGCGCGGCGTCGCCGGCCGCCGGCGCCTTCTGGCCGCGCGGGCGCCGCACCGCCTGCGGGCTCACGCGGATCGACGAGGCCCGGCCGTGGTAGCCGATCGGCACCCACTTGTAGTTGGGCAGCAGCGGGTTGTCGGGGCGGAACAGGGTGCCCACCGTCGTGGCGTGGTGGATGCCGGTGTAGAAGTCCGTGTAGTCGCCGATCGTGCAGGGCAACGACAACTCGGCCGCGGCCTGAGGCACGAGGCACAGCTCGAGGAACGGCCCTTCGACGCTGTCGACCCGCAGCGCCTGGGACAGCGCCAGGCGCAACGTGCGCCGCGCCGCCGGCCCCATCGACATGAACGCCGCGAGGTCGCCGCGCGCGAGCGGCTCGAGCAGCGCGAAAGCCGGCGTGCCTGCCGGGCCGCTCCAGGGGCACTGCTCTCGGGCGAGCTTGAGGTCGAGGATCTGGTCGCCGATCGCCACGCCGATGCGCCAGGGCTCGTCGATGCCGCGGCGGCGGAAGCGGCCGAAGGGCAGGTTCTGGATCGGGAAGTCGGTGGCGGGATCCTCGGCCGAGGGGACCCAGCTGCGCAGGGCCGGGTCGTGCGTCTCGTCGAGCGTCGCGAAGTCGGGGGTCGTCGTCATGGCAGGGGGCGGCGGGCCAGCGGGGCCCAGCACTCGGCATAGCGCGCGTCCAGGTGGCCGCCGTGCAGCGCGTACTCGGTGAGCCTGAAGGGCCAGCGGCTCTCGACCATGAACGCCAGCGTCTGGTCGAGCTTGTGCGGCGCCAGAGGGGCGTTGGTCGCCCGCTCCCAAGCCTCGGCGTCGGGGCCGTGCGGCACGAAGCTGTTGTGCAGGCTCATGCCGCCGGGCCGGAAACCCTCGGGCTTGGCGTCGTACTGGCCGTACACCAGGCCCATGAACTCGCTCATCACGTTGCGGTGGTACCAGGGCGGACGGAAGGTGTCCTCGGCCACCATCCAGCGCGGGGGGAAGATCACGAAGTCGGCATTCGCCCAGCCGGGCGTGTCGCTCGGGCTGGTGAGCACGGTGAAGATCGACGGGTCGGGATGGTCGAAGCTGACCGTGCCCATCGTGTTGAAGCGGCGCGTGTCGTAGACCATCGGCACCAGATTGCCGTGCCAGGCCGCCACGTCGAAGGGCGTCGCGGCCAGGGTCGACGTCCACAGCGCGCCGCCCGACTTGCGCACCAGTTCCACCGGGCCGGCGTCGGGCTCGATCGCCGCGCCCGGGGCGCGGAAGTCGCGCGCGTTCGCCAGCCCATTGCTGCCGATCGGGCCGAGCTCGGGCAGGCGAAAGGCCGCGCCGTGGTTCTCGGCCACGAAGCCGCGGGCCGGCCCGTCGACCTCGACCCGAAACACCATCCCGCGCGGGATCAGCGCGATCTCGCCCGGGGCAGCGGCCAGCACGCCCAGCTCGGTGCGGATCGTCAGCGTGCCGTGCTGCGGCACGATCAGCATCTCGCCGTCGGCGCTCGAGAAGGCACGGCCGCGCATCGGCGCGTTGGCCCCGTACACGTGCACCGCGACACCGGTGTGCAGCGCCGGGTCACCGTTGACCACCATCGTGCGCAGACCGTCCACGAAATCGACCGCCGGAGCATCGGCCGCGGGCACCGTCGGCGGGTGCCAGCGCAGCGGGTCGGGTGCGGCGGGCAGGCCCATCGCCGCGCCGGTGCGGATCCACGGCTGCGCGTAGGGCCGCGCCGGGCCGACAACCGCTGACGGCCGGCGCCGGTACAGCCAGGTCCGTCGGTTGTGGTCGCGTGGCGCGGTGAAAGCGGTGCCGCTCAGCAACTCCGCGAACAGCCCGTGGGCCGGCCGCTGCGGGTTGTTGCGCCCGATGGGCAGCGCACCGGGCAACGCCTCGGACTCGAAGTGGTTGCCGAAGCCCGCATGCGGCATCGGGGCTGCCGCCGCCGCCACATCGGCCGTGGCCTCGCGCGGCGCGTTCATCGCGGGGCCTCGACCGGCTCGCCAACGCCGGCGCGCGCGGCCGTCAGCGCCTCGCGCAGCACCCGCAGGTCGCCAATGTGGTTGGCCAGCAGCAGCACCAGCCGCGCGTTGACCAGGCGGCTGTCGTCGTCCGACAGGCCGCGGTGCGTCTCGATCAGCGCCTCGTAGAAGTCGTCGCCGGGCGTGTAGGCGTGCAGCGGGCGTTGGTCGGGCAGCCCAAGGTTGGGGCGCGTGTTCAGGTGCGGCATCGAGGTTCTCGGCGTTCGGGGCGGCCTGGGGTCAGGCGGTACAGGTCGCGCGGGCCACGGCGGCCTGCACCGCGGCAGGGTCGAGCTGCCGCCAACGCGCTGCCACGTGTTGGTCGGGCCGCAGCAGCACGCAGGTGCCGGGTCGCGCGTCGTAGCGCTGCGCAGCCAGGCCTTCGCGGTCGATCACGGCCGCGGCGCCGCCCGTGCCGTCGTCCGCACCGCTCGCCAGGACCGGCACGACCGACACGGGAATCCGGGCGTCGGCCAAGCGAGCCGTCACCTCGCGCGACGGCAGCCCGTCACCCGCGGCCCCTGCGAACGCGAGCAGCACGAAGCGATCCCCGGCGTGGTCGAGCAGCCAGCCGTTGCGGCCGGCGTGGCGCACCGGTGCGTCGGCCATCGGCGCGCCCGGGGCCATCACACCGTCGAACGCGTCGACATCGGGCGTGTTGAGGGACGAGTCCGACAGGTGCGCGGGCACCGACAGGCGCCCGGAGTTGACCAGCGCGCGCGCGAACGCATGGTCGCGCGCCAGACCGAGCACCGCGTTGCGGAAGTCCTTCGACACCTGGCTCTTGGGCGTGATGAAGTCGGTCGAGCGCGTCGAGTTCATCAGGTTCTCGTCGGCCGCGGCCACGCGCTCGTCGCTGTAGGTGTCGAGCAGGCGCCCGGGCGCGAGCCCGTCGATCACGAGCTTGAGCTTCCAGCACAGGTTGTCGGTGTCCTGCAGGCCCGAGTTGGCGCCACGCGCGCCGAACGGCGACACCTGGTGCGCCGCGTCGCCGGCGAACAGCACCCGGCCGTGGCGGAACTTCTGCATGCGCCGGCACTGGAAGGTGTAGACGCTGACCCACTCGAGTTCGAAAGGGCGTCCAGGGCCCAGCATGGCGCGGATGCGGGGCACCACCCGCTCCTCCTTCTTTTCCTCCTCCGGGTCCGCGTCCCAGCCGAGCTGGAAGTCGATGCGCCAGACGTCGTCCGCCTCGCGGTGCAGCAGCACGCTCTGCCCCGGGTGGAAGGGCGGGTCGAACCAGAACCAGCGTTCGGTCCGGCCCTCGGGGAACAGCGGCTGCTCGAGCACCACGTCGGCGATCAGGAAGCGGTCGCGGAAGACCTGGCCCTCCATGTCCAGGCCCATCATGCGCCGGATCGGACTGCGCGCGCCGTCGCACACCACCAGCCAGTCGGCGTCGAGCGCATAGCGGCCGTCGGCCGTCTCGACCGTCACGCGCACGCCGTCGTCGCGCGGCGCGACGTCGACCACCTTGTGTTTCCAGCGCAACTCCAGGCCCGGCAGCTCGCCGGCGCGGCGCACCAGCATCTCCTCGAGGTGGTACTGCTGCAGGTTGACCATGCCCGGACGCCGATGGCCGGACTCGGGCAGCAGGTCGAAGCGGAACACCTCCTCCGTGCGATGGAAGGTGCGCCCGATGTTCCAGGTCACGCCGCGCTCGACCACCGGGTCGCCGCAGCCCAGGCGGTCGAGGATCTCGAGGGAACGCTTGGCGTAGCACAGGCCGCGCGAGCCGACGCTCACCGTGTTGTCGTCGTCGAGCAGCAGCACCGGTTGCCCCAGCTGCGCGAGGTCGATCGCGGCGGCCAGGCCGACCGGGCCGGCTCCGACGATGATGACCGGCCGACGCGACACCACCGCCTCGTCGATTTCCGGCACGCGACGATAGGCGAACGTGGGGTAGGTGTAAGTGCTCAGCATGCTGGGGGCCTCGGCATGCGCCCCGGCGCATGGCCTGGGGCATGAATGGCGACAGTTCCCGGCGTCGGACCGCCGGGCCGCGCCGTCGGTTCAAGCGGCATCGGCATCGCGGCCCGCGAATTCGCGCTCGTGCATCCAGGCGGCGTGCTTCGGAGCACGGCGCGTGGTCGCCCACTCCTCCAGCATCGCCCACTTCACCTCGTCGAGCCGGCGGTTCATTTCGGGCGAGGCCGTGTCGGCGGCGAGTTCGACGCGATGCCCGTTCGGGTCGAAGAAGTAGATCGACTTGAAGATCGTGTGGTCGGTCGGCCCGACCACCTCGATCCCACGCGACTCGAGGCGTGCCTTGGTGGCGTTCAGCTCGTCGACCGAGCCGACCTTGAACGCGATGTGCTGCACCCAGTCGGGCGTGTTGGCGTCGCGGCCCATCGCGGGCGAGTTCGGCAGCTCGAAGAACGCGAGGATGTTCCCGCCCCCGGCATCGAGGAACACGTGCATGTAGGGATCGGGCGCGTGCGTCGAGGGCACGCGGTCTTCGGCGATCGCGAGCACGAAGCCCATCCCCAGGTGCTCGCGGTACCACTCGACGGTCTGCTTGGCGTCCTTGCAGCGGTAGGCAACGTGGTGGATGCGTTCGATGGTCATGGAGGACTCCTCGGTGTCTCCTCGAGGTCTGCTCGAAGGGTGCCGGCGGTCGGCGCCGGCCTGGGGGCGACCGCGCGCCTCAACTCTCGAGCGCAGCCCACATCTGCCGGTCGCGCTCGGCCGTCCAGATGCGCGGGTCGCGGTGGCCGGTGGCCTCGTCGTAGGCGCGGGTCACGTCGAACGGCATGCAGTGGTCGAAGATCACCCAGCGGCCGTAG
>JALOSQ010000190.1 GCA_025458335.1 Ideonella sp. | reverse complement strand
TGGACGACGCGATCATCGCCATCGAGAGCCGCCTGTCGCAAGCCGATGTGCTGGCCGCCGTGACCGTGCGCGACTACGCGGGGGCCTGCGCCTTGTACCGTCAGCTGCACGGCGAGTGCGCTGCCGCACGGGCAAAGGCTCACGAAGCCGACTGGCTCCAGTCGCAGTCGCAGGCGCAGGACGACGTCCTGAAGGCCCTGGCAGCCCAGGGGCCGGAACGGACCCGGCTGGAGGGGTTGTGGGCCGTGGCCCAGGAGCTGGCCAACGGCGGCGAACACGCCCGCGCCCTTCAGGTGCTCGACAAGGTGCGGGCGCTGGTGATCACCGAAATGAAGTCGACGCCCCCGACCCAGCTCGGGGACGACGTGGCGCATCGCATCGCCACGCTGGAAGAGGACGCCCGGGTCGGCGAAGCCCTGCGGGCCTGCCATGCGTTCGTGAAGGGGCCCCTGCAAGCCGTCATCGATCTGGCCCAGCCGCTGGGCGAACCGGCGCCGAAGGAATGGGCGCCACGAGCCTGTCGCTGGACCACGACACGCCGCTGACCGCCATCAACGACGCCCTGGCACAGGCCCGCGAAGCCCTGAAGGTGCACGAGCAGGCGGTGCGCAAGCTGCTGGCCGATCGCGACGCGTGGCTGAAACGCTGGGCCACATTCGAGGTCGAGCACCAGTCGCTGGCCAAGCACCCGGGCGTGGTTGCCCAGGCCACGCTGCTGTCTGCAATCACCGGCATCGTCGATGACGGGCAGAAGGCCAAGCTCGACGCCGACAAGCTGGTCTTCACGCCCGAGCCAGACGCCCTGAGTGCCTTGATGCTCCGGCTGAAGGACGTGCGGGAGCATGCGGACGCTGCATCGCGTTACCTGACCATGCGACAGGCGCGCCAGATCGCCGTCAACGCCGTGAACGCCGACCTCCACCAGGCCGAGGCCAACAAGTCGCGCAAGGCCGCCGCGGACTGCCTGCTGGAGGCGCAGAAACTGGCCGTCTCCAAGGACTACAAGAACGCGGAAGCGCAGCTGCAGCGCATTCCCGACCTGTTGCACAAGGCCTGGCAGCAGTCGCAGGCGCAACAGAACTACGACTACTGGTTGGACGAGTACAAGACCAAAATCTTCGATGCGGTCGACAAGCTCGACGACAAGTACAAGAAGCACCTCGGCGTGGAGCTCGACCCGCTGCGCGCCGCGTTGGCCCAGGCGGACACGCATGCAAAGGCGCCGGACATCCTTCGTGCCGCGCTGGTGATGGGCGAGCTCGGCAAACTGGCCGCCGCGGCGCGGTCCATGGCCGACGCGGTGGTGGCTTACGTGGACAAGCGCGGCCCGTTTGATCTCGAGTTCAAGAAGTTCGACGGTCATGGCGGTCTGGAAGGCGTGCAGGCCTTCTACGACTCCGCCAAGGCCGACCGCGACTACGCCGACACTGCCGTGCTCAACCGCGAGTTCTCCCTGGCCAGCAGCGTTTTGGAGGCCTTGCAGCCCAAGCTCGTGCCGCAGCGGCTGCTGGCCGATCGCTACATTCCCTACAAGGAAAAGAAGACGAAGGTCCGCCAGGCCCTCGACGAGGTCGGCCGGCAAACCGACGCGGAAGGCGCCGCGACCGAGCGTGCGCAAGCCGAGCGCTACATGACGCTGGCCGAGCAGCAGCAGGCGGCCGCCAGCGCACGGGCCGAGGTGGCGCTGCTGGACGCGGCCGATGCCTCACTCGATGCGGCCCAATTGCAGGTCGATGCGGCCAAGTCGGCCCTCTCGGCGCTCAAGAGCTTCCAGGGCGACCCACCGGCCGGGGAAGGCCTGGCGTTGCTGCAGGCTCGTCTCCAGGCCTTGCCCGGGCGGCGCCAGGCCGTCAAGGCCCAGGGTGGCGATGCCTTCGACCCGCTGATCGCGCCCGTGGAAAACGCCGAGAAGGCGTTGGCACAGGCCCTGGCGGCTGACAGCCCCGATCTGGCAGCCGCGGGGCTGGCCCTTGACCAGGCCGAGAAGACGCTGGCCGATGCCTTTGCCAAGGCCTTGCGCAAGGGCAGCTACGACACCCTGCTTCCCACGGTGGAGACCCTGATCAAGACCACGCTGCCCGGGCTGAACAACGCGCCCACGGACTGCCTGGACAAGGAGATCGAGGAGCTGAACCGGCAGCTGGAAGAGGCCAAGCGGCAGGCGCAGGCGCCCATGCTCGACTTCCCGTCCGCGATGAAGACCCTCAACGGCGCGAAGGTCCTCGCGGACCGGGCACTGAAGAAGCACGAGATCTTCGGCCTCATGCAGTCCGAACTTGACGCGATGAAGCAGTTGGCCGAAGACCTCGACAAGGACCCCTACAAGACCGGTCTGGATCGGGAGTTGAAACGCGTTCGCGACCTTCGCGCGGCGATCGACAAGGACCTCGCCGCCTTCAACTTCCCCGCGGCGCAGAAGAAGGCCCAGGCCGGCGCGGCGCTCGACAGTCCCTTCCGCAAGCTCATGACCGGCTACGACCAGGCCGTCGCTGCGCGCAAGACGATCTACGACACGCTGAAGGACGAACTCGAGGGCAAGCCGGCGGCGAAGGTGGAGTTCGACATGCTCACCGCACTGCGACCCAACTACGACAAGATCATCGACGTCGATCACGTCTTCGCCGCCGCGGCCAAGACGGTGGAGCACTTCAACTTCTACATCGGCGTGGCCAGGCGGGCGCTGCTCCGGCACGAGGAATACGTGACCGCCCGCAAGGTGCAGACCGACCGGCTCGACGTGCTGAAGCCGCAATCCAACCCAGGGGTCCAGGCGGCCATCGAGGCGGCGGAGAAGACGATCGAGCGGGCCGACGCGCTGGACCTGGCGCGCGACTTCAAGCAGGCCCAGCTCGAACTGGAGCCCCTGAAGGCAAAGTTCGACGCGATTGAGCTGGACATCCCGCGCTACAACGCCTTCCACGCGGCTCGCGAGACGGCTCGACAGCGTGTGGCCGAAGCCCGCCAGCACGCGCAGGCGGACTTCATTGAGCCGCTCATGCTCATTGCCGACGCCAAGATCCGGCAGGCCGAAGCGGCCGCGCAGCGCGGCGAGTTCAAGACGGCCGAGGACCTGTGCAAGGAAGTCCCGGGCGACTGTGACGCCGCCAAGTCGGAGGCGGACCTGTACCAGCCCTTCACGTCGGGCAGTTCGGCCGGCGACGACCTGAAGGGACTGGAAGAAGCCCTGAAGAAGGTCAAGCTGCAGTGGGCTGAGCTGCACACCGGACGGGATGCCGATCGGGAACTGCCGGAGCGCATCGTCGAGGCCTCCAGACAGATCAAGCTGGCCGAGAAGGCCCTGCCGGATCAACCGGCGCAGGCCCGTGAGCACATCGAGAAGGCGGCCGCCGATTGCGCCCAGGCGCGGCTGCACCGGCTGCAGTTCACCCAGTTCCTCAATGAGAGCCAGAGACTCGTCGATGCGGTGAAGGCCTTCACGAAAGGACCGCACAAGTCCGCTGCCTTCGTCGACGGTCGCATGAAGGACCTGCTGCCGCGCATCGGTGCCGCACGCTCGGTCATGACGGCCCAGGGGGCCCAGGCCGCCGCCGATGCGCTCAACGACTGCACCGCCACCTATCGCGAGCATGTGGCCCTGGCGGACCGGCATCTGGCCTACGCCCAGCGGCGGCTGGGGCTGGAGCCCAAAGGCCAGCCCACGGTGCTGGACGAATTCGAGGCTCATGCCCAGCGGCACGCGCTGGCCGGCGACATTGCCGACCTGCGGGCTGCGCTGGACGAGGCCGCCCAAGCGGCAGAACCGACCCAGCCCGACCTCGGCCGCGCCATGGCTGCGCTGGAGCGGGCCGAGGGTGCGGCGGCGGCGGCACGCCTGGCCATCCACATGCACACCAACCCCACCCCCCCGGACGTCAAGGAAGTGGCCAAGGTGCTGGGCCAGCCCAAGGGGGCCGAGCGGCTCGATGCGCTGGTGGCCCAGCTGGAACCGAGTGCCCGACGTGAGGTGCTTCAGGCCGCTTTCGAGGTGCGGTTCGGCTGCAAGCTTGCGCTGTACAAGGACGGCGCGGAAGACATCGCCGACGCGGAACTGGGCGTCGACGTGGCACGGCTGTACCGCGACTTCGCCAAGCTGCCCCCCAAGCACACGCTGAAAAACGACAGCCTGCTGGCCGTGCACGACCGCCGCGACGCGACGGGTTACAGCGGCGAAGGCGGCGCGTCGGACTTCGTCCCATCCACCAAGGAACTCAACATGCGCGAGGGAACGGCCTCGACCAGCGCGGGGCGCAACCTCGGCTCGGCCTTCGCCCTGGGCAAGGTGCAGGACGGCTGCGAGCCCGAGAACGATGAGCCGGTGCAGTTCTTCGACTGGAACACGCTTCACGAGGTGGGCCACACCGTGGAAGACCGGCACCAGTTCATGGCGGCCCGCATGGGCGACAAGTCCTATGGCGGCTGGACCGAGTACGGCGGCGACTTGCACGCAGTCGCCGAGAAGGTGGTGGCCAAGTTCAAGTACGACCTCGAGTACACCCAGGCGCTGCTGGCCGGCGAAACCGATCCGCCGCTGCCCGACCCGCCGGAAAAACCGCAGCCGGTGACCGCCGAGGTCTGGGAGCAGCGCCGCATGGCGACCCTCATCTGGGTCAAGAAGGCCAAGTTCGGCACCGACCCCTGGGAAACCGAAGCGACGGCGCAGGCCCTCAAGCTCGAGGGCGAAGAGATCATCCACGAGGCCTACGACGGCTACTGGTATGGATATGACGCGGGCGCCCGATCGCAGGGCCTCACGGGTTACCAGTTCCGTTCACCGGTGGAGTGGTTCTCCGAGATCTACGCGGCGTACTACATGAAGAAGCTCAAGCCCTCGCATCCCGCCACCGTGTGGCTCAAGAAGCTGCACAAGCAGTAACCTTCGGCATCACGCACGCCTTCAGGACACTCCCCTTCTACAGGAGCCACCTCATGTCCCTCTTCACTCCGGTGAGCATCACCTGCAAGCGCTGTGGCCACCTCTACACGATGCCCGTGGTGGGCAGCGTGAATGCGGACCGACGCCCCGACCTTCGCGCCGCCATCCTCGACCATACCTTCCAGGACTCGCAATGCCCCCGATGCGAGCACGCGTTTCGCATGGAGCCGGCCTTCACCTACGTCGATGCCGCACGCGGCCAGTGGATCGCCAGCATGCCTGCGCGCGAGGTGCAGGACCATCGCGCCGCCGACCGGCGTGCCTCTGCACTTTTTGCGCGCGCCTACGGCCACGAGGCCCCGCCCGCAGCCCAGGGCTTGGGCGACACGCTCGTCCCCCGCCTGACCTTCGGCTGGCCTGGCATACGAGAAAAGGTGTTCATCCGCGACTGCGGGCTCGATGACGTGGTGGTGGAGATGGTCAAGTTCGACCTGCTTCGCCGCGTCGAAAACGCCCCGCTGCGCCGCGGCATCGAGCTTCGACTGGTGTCGATGGATAACGGGCGCCTGCAGTTCGACTGGCTCGATGCGGCCTCCGAGGCCGTGCTGGGCAGCGTGAGCATCGGCCGCGAGCTGTACGACGTGATCGCCGCCGACGCAGCGGGCTGGGCCGAGGTACGTACCTCGCTGACCGACAGCC
>JALOSQ010000189.1 GCA_025458335.1 Ideonella sp. | reverse complement strand
TTCAGGGTCTGCCGGTGCGAGGGGCGACGACAGCGTTTGTCCATGGAACCGGGCAGGCTCGGATGGCCCGGGTTCCTGCATTGCGCTCCGCCGCGCCGTGGTGCGAGAAGGCGCCCAAGGGATCGCCTGTTCTCCCCTGGGACACCGGGCCCCGCTGCGTGGAGTGGTGGCGGGCCATGAACGGCCTGCGCGTCCAGCTCAAGCCCCTTGACTCCAACCACGTGGTGGCCCGGGCCGGGCTGCGGCCGGACGGGATGCCGATCGGGTCGCCGCGGCGGCCGCGGTGCCGGCAGCGGGCCCGCGCTTCGCCAGCGCGGTGACGAGCGCGCTGAAGGTCGTCCGCACCAGCCAGCGCCAGGCCAGCCGGCTGCAGCGCGAGCGGGCGCTGGACAACCCGAGCCTGAGCCTCGCAGAGACCATGGTCGCGATGCAGAAGGCGCAGATCGGCTTGCAGGCCACGCTGGCGGTGCGCAACCGGCTCGTCAACGCCTGCAGCGAGATCATGAACATGCAGGTCTGATCGACTGCGCATCGCGGCCCGATTCTTTGCGCCGCCTTTGTTCGGCTTTGCTCGCGCCGCTTCTCACGCCGGTTTGAAGCGCTGTTTACCGGCTGTAGCGGCTGGCCGTCGACACCCTGCCTAGAGTCTGCGGGCATCGCGCGCAACGGGTCAGGAAGGGGCACGACATGACACTTCGAATCGACGGCGGTTACGCCCGCTCCACGAACGGCAACTCTGGCGCGCAGCGCGCAAGCGCCGACACGATCGAGCGCTGGCGCGCCGACGAGCAGCGGGCGGCAGCGCGGAACACCCCGCCGCGAACAACGCCCACCGCCACAGGCACGGCACCGCGCACGGCGCGGGAAGCGGTGCAGGCCATCCAGGCCATCCCGCTTCCGCGCACGGACGACCTCAACGGCCTGTCGAGCGTGGTTGCCGGGGCGATGACCACCGAACGGATCCGCGCCTACAACGACCGCCGCCTCGAAGCCGCCCAGGAGGCGCTGGAGGTGCTGCGACCGGATCGCAGCGATTTCGCCGGCCTGAACCCTGCGACCGCCAACGCCGAATACAACGACGCCGTCGCCGCCTTCAACGCCGACCCCTACGTCGCCGAATTGCTGCGCATCGAGATCGAGGCCGGCAGCCAGCGCGACACGCTGCCGGCCTATCTGCGCCGGCCCGAGGCGACGGTCGGCGTCCAGGGTCTCACCGTGCCCGAGCTGCGGGACGCGCTGGCCGTGCTCGGCGTGACCCTGCCGGACAACGCCACCCCCGACGAGGTCGCGGCCGGCTTCGAGCTGCTGGCCAGCGTGCCGCAGAGCCTGATGGGCGCGCTGATCAACCCCGGCATGCAGGTGCGCTTCACGACGCCGGTGGCCGGGGTGGGCACGCCGGGCTTCATCCCGGTGGGGGCCGGCGCCAACCTGGTCGTCGAAGGCGAAGTCAGCCTGTCGGATCCGCAGGTCGGCATCGGCTTCGCGCAGACCCAGAGGCTGGACCTGACGCTGGAGTTGCGTGGCGAGGCCAGCGCCGGCACCCAGACGACGACCCAGCGCAGCCTCTACGTCTGGGGCAGCAGGCTGGAGCGGCTGATGCTCGGCTCCGACCGGATCCGCGAGATGGTGCAGTCCTCACCGCTGCTGCGCAACGCGGTCCGCGGCCTGCCGGTGGGTCTGAGCGTGAGTGACTACGCCGGCAGCCGGCTGAGCTACCAGGCGGTGGTCACACCCGAGCAGGCGGCACGCATCGACCAGGGCCACCTGAGTGCGGCGCCGAACCCCTTCGACCCGCTGGCGATGCCCACCGGCACCTCGCTGATGTTCACCGGTCAGTCGCTGCGCGGCAGCACCTTCGAAGCGAGCTGGAAGCTGCTGCGCGTGGGCACCGACCACACCGCGCTCGAAGGGCTGGGCTTCGGCGTGCGGCGGCGCGAAGGCCAGCTGGTCGAGGTCTTCGCCGGGCCGGTGTCCGGCGTCGAGAACGAGCTGTTCCTCGGCTTCGGCCGTGGCAACTTCAACGCTGGCTTGTCGGTGGGCACCAGCCACGAATCACAGCGCCTGCAGGTCGCGCTGATCGACCTGTCGACCGAAGAAGGCCGGGCTGCCTACCAGGGTTTCGTCACCAGCGGCCGGGTGCCGGACTGGAACCCGCCCGGCGTGCTGCGCGCCGGCGAGCAAGGCGTCTACAACTCCGAGCACGAAAGCTGGATCGGCGTCAACGCCGGCCCGTTGTCGGTGGGCCTGGGCGGCACCAACTCGACCACCGACATCGTCGAGACGCGCTGGCAGGACGGCAGCATCGAGCAGACCAGCACCTACATGCTGTGGGGCGTGACCTCGGAGGTCCGCTTCCCGCGCGATGCACAGGGCAACCCGGTCGAGGACCAGACCGATTGGCGGCTGATGGTGCCCGGCACCAGCTCGGCGCTGGCCGGCTACGTGCATGCCGCATTCCACCTGGGCCACCCGCAACGCGAGTACGACGGCGCGCAGCATGTCCAGTACACCTTCACCAGCGACGAGCTGATGGCACTGCGCCGCCGCGCGCGCGACTACGTGCGCACCGCCTATGGCGAGTACGGCGTCGAGCGGATGCAGGCGATCGAGAACGATCCTTTTCTGGGCAGCGACACCGATCCGGTGATGTCGATGGCCGTCGCCGCCACGCCCGAGGAGGTGTTCCGTGCCATCGAGCGCAGCCCCGCGAGTGCCGGTGCTGCACTCCTGGCGATGGCCCTGGAGCAGCAGCAGTCGATGCCGGGGCGGATCGAGATTCGGGACGCGGGGGATTGAAGGCCGGCGGCGGGCGCAAGCGTGATCCCCCGACTCATGAGGATGCTCACGCGCCGGGGCATGCTGGTCGAGGAGAAGGGGCTGGCCCGCCGCTTGCACGGGTGCCCCCGTGCCCGCCACCGCCCTGTCGCCCGACCACCTGACGCTGCTGCTCGACAGCACCGGCGAGGGCATCTTCGGCATCGACATGGACGGCCGCTGCACCTTCGTGAACCGCGCGGCGGCGCGCACGCTGGGTTTCCGCACCGAACAGGTGCTCGGCCGCAACATGCACGAGCTGATCCACCACTCGCATGCCGACGGCCGCCACTACCCGGAGTGCGACTGCCCGATCTTCAACGCCTTCCGCCGCGGCCTGCCCTGCCGCATCGACGACGAGGTGATCTGGCGCGCCGACGGCAGCCACTTTCCGGCCGAGTACTCCAGCCACCCGATCATCGAGAACGGCGCCGTGCGCGGCGCGGTCGTCACCTTCGTCGACATCAGCGAACGCAAGCGGGCGGACGAACTGCTTCGCCGCAGCCACGACGAGATGGAGCAGCGCGTCGCCGAGCGCACGGCGCAGCTGCGCGAGCTGGCCAACCACCTGGAGACCATGCGCGAGACCGAGCGCACGCGCATCGCGCGCGAGATCCACGACGAGCTGGGCTCGCTGCTGGTGGCGCTGAAGATGGACCTGAACTGGCTCGAGAAGCGCGTCGGCGACGACACGCTGCGCCAGGCCATGGTGGCCAAGTGCCAGCGCATGGGCGGGCTCGTGGACACGGCGGTGGATGCCGTGGGCCGCATCATCACCGACCTGCGCCCCAGCATCCTCGATCACCAGGGCCTGTGGGCGGCGCTGGAGTGGCAGGTGCAGGAGTTCGCGCACGCCAGCGCCGACGAGCTGGAGGTCGACTTCAAGATGTTCGTCGCCGCCCAGGTGCCGCCGCCGGAAGGGGGCCTGGCGATCGCGGTGTTCCGCATCCTGCAGGAGGTGCTGTCCAACGTGGCGCGGCACGCGAAGGCGAGCAAGGTGTCGATCCGCATCGACGTCGACGCGCCGCCACAGCCGGTGCTGTACCTGCAGGTGCGCGACGACGGCGTCGGCACCACGCCCGAGGCGCTGGCCGACCCGCAGGCCTGGGGCGTGATGGGCCTGCGCGAGCGCGCGGCGCACTTCGGCGGCCGCGTCGGCATCGAGACGGCGCCGGGGCGCGGCACCACGGTGCGGCTGATGCTGCCGCTGATGCCGCCGGACTTTCCGGAGGCGGTGTCGTGAGCATCCGCGTGCTCGTCTGCGACGACCACCTGATCGTGCGCCAGGGCATCCGCCAGGTGCTGGCCGACGCGCCCGACATCGTCGTGATGGGCGAGGCGGCCACCGGGCCGGAGGCCATCGCGCAGGTGCGCGCCGGCCGTGTGGCCCAGGCCGGGCCCGACGTGGTGCTGCTCGACATCGCGATGCCGCAGCGCGATGGCCTGGACATCCTGAAGGCGCTGAAGGGCGAGTTCACCCGTCTGCCGGTGCTGATGCTCAGCACCTACCCCGACCGCCAGTACGCGGTGCGCAGCCTGAAGCTCGGCGCCGCGGGCTACCTCAACAAGAGTGCCGACAGCGAGCAGATGATCGAGGCCGTGCGCCGCGTGGCCAAGGGGCAGCTGTTCATCACGCCCAGCGTGGCCGAGCAGCTGGCCGGCGCGGTGGGTGCGGGCAGCGGGCTGAAGAAGGGGCAGGGCGGGGTGGCCGAAGAGGCGCCACTGACCGAGCGCCTGTCGCACCGCGAACACCAGGTGTTCCGCCTGCTGGCCACCGGCCGCAGCGTCGGCGAGATCGCCGAGCAGCTGGTGCTGAGCCCCAACACCGTGAGCACCTACCGCACGCGCATCCTCGAGAAGACCGGAGTGCGCAACGACGTCGAGCTGGCACTGTACGCGGTGCGCATGGACGGGCCGTGAACCGCCTCGGTCGGCAGGAGGGCGCCGGCCACGAGGCTCAATCGCCCGCGGTCAGCACCTCGAGTTCGGACTGCAGCTCGAGCCAGCGCTCCTCGAGCATCGCCACCTCGGCACCCACGTGCGCGAGGCGGCGGCCGAGCTCGGCGTAGTCGCCGTCGGGTGCCGCCAGCGCGGCCTCGACCTCGGCCTTCTCGGCGGCGAGCTTCGCCAGGCGCTCGTCGATGCGCTGCAGCTCCACGCGCAGCGGCCGCGTTCGCTCGGACTGCTTGGCGCGCGCCTGCTTGGCCTGCTGGCGCGACTCGCGGGTCTCGGGCCTGGGGGCCGGGGCCGGTGCCGCCACCGGCCTGGCCGC
>JALOSQ010000014.1 GCA_025458335.1 Ideonella sp. | reverse complement strand
TACCCGCGCCGGCGCAGCTCACGCACGATGGCCGAGCCGACCATGCCGCGATGGCCGGCGACGAAGACCCGGGTCTGTGCCACGTTCATCGTGGCCCTCCCAGGCCTGCTTCCCGCGCCACCGCCACATCATGACCGTGGGACTTCAGGAAGGCATGGCGGCGCGCCACACGTAGGTCCTCGGCCACCATCTCCGCGCACATCTGCTGCGCAGTGATCTCGGGGACCCAGCCCAGCCGCTGCTTGGCCTTGGAAGGATCGCCAAGCAGCGTGTCCACCTCGGCCGGACGGAAGTAGCGCGGGTCGACGGCGACGATGCGGTCACCCGGCTTCAAGGCCGGGGCGAGGTCGCCGTCGATGCGCTCGACGAACGCCTGCTCGGCCGCGCCCTCGCCCTCGAAGCGCAGCGTGATGCCGAGTTCCCGGGACGACCAGACGATGAACTCCCGCACCGAGTACTGCACCCCGGTGGCGATCACGAAGTCCTCGGCGCGCTCCTGCTGCAGCATCATCCACTGCATGCGCACGTAGTCCTTGGCATGTCCCCAGTCGCGCAGGCTGTCGAGATTGCCCATGTACAGGCACTTCTCGAGCCCCTGCGCGATGTTGGCCAGGCCGCGCGTGATCTTGCGCGTGACGAAGGTTTCGCCGCGGCGCGGGCTCTCGTGGTTGAACAGGATGCCGTTGCAGGCGTACAGGCCGTAGGCCTCGCGGTAGTTCACCGTGATCCAGTACGCATAGAGCTTGGCCACCGCATACGGGCTGCGGGGGTAGAAGGGCGTGGTCTCCTTCTGCGGGATCTCCTGCACCAGCCCGTACAGCTCGGAGGTGCTGGCCTGGTAGTAGCGCGTCTTCGACTCGAGCTTGAGGAAACGGATGGCCTCGAGCAGGCGCAGGGCACCGATGGCGTCGACGTCGGCCGTGTACTCCGGCGCCTCGAAGCTGACGGCGACGTGGCTCTGCGCACCGAGGTTGTAGACCTCGTCGGGCTGCACCTCCGACAGGATGCGCGTCAGGTTGGAGCTGTCGGTGAGGTCGCCGTAGTGCAGCACGAAGCGCTGGTGCGCCACGTGCGGATCCTCGTAGATGTGGTCGACGCGCTGCGTGTTGAACAGCGAGGCGCGCCGCTTGATGCCGTGGACCTCGTAGCCCTTGGCGAGCAGTAACTCGGCAAGGTAGCTGCCGTCCTGGCCGGTGACGCCGGTGATGAGTGCGCGCTTGTTCATGGAATGTCGGGTTGCCGTCGGGCCGCGGCCTCAAGCCGCATCGTAGTCGGACAGCGCCATTTCGCAGAGCTGCTCCCGTGCGCAGGCGAACGCGTCGTCATCCGCGGTGGCCGTGAGCAGCAGCCAGCCGAACAGCTGCGCGGCGCGCCTCAGGGCTCGAGCGGCCCGGGCTCCATGGGCCAGTGCCAGCAGGCTCGCCCTGTCATCATGGGCGCAGCCGGCCCCGAGCCGGCCGTGCAGCCTGGCTGCCCAGCGTCGGTTGGAGTCGCGCGCCGCCACCGCAAACAGCCGCTCACGGGCTTCCGCGGCGTGCAAGGCGGAAGCCAAGCGCAAGGGCCCGCCGGGCAAGCCCTCGGCCACGAGCTCGAGTTCGTGCAGGTAGACGGCACCGAGCCGCTGGAGCCTCTGGGCCTTCAGCCACTGGGCCAGGCTCGGGTGGGGGCGCGGTCTCACCGCTTGCCCCTGCCGGTGATGCGTGTCCGGCGGCGCGCGCGCCGAGGTGATTCATCCCTCAAGCCACCGCCTCCGGCAACAGGGCAGTGGCGGCGCGGCCGAGCCGTCCAGCCGTGCCGTGGACGCCGCTGAGGGCGAGCACCGGCGCCGCGCGGCCCGCCAGGGCCTGCAGGCCGCGCTCGAGCTGACGCCGGTCGTCGGCCAGCGGTTGCCACAACCGGACGGTGCAATGCTGCGGCTGTTCGAAGTCGAGCGCGTCGAAGCGACATGCGGCACTCCAGTCGCTCGCCAGCGGTGCCAGGTGATGGGCCAAGATGTCGTGCCGCTCCGCCTCGCTCCAGTCGAGCCCCACGAACACCAGCTGCATGCGGTGGTGATTGGCCGCGGTCTGCGCCAGCACCGAATCAGCCACCTTCAGGGCATGCGCGAGGCCGTTGGCGGCGTCAATCCACACGTTGAGAGTCCGTTCCAGTCGGATGCCGCTGTACTGCAGGTCCTCGAGCGCTCGGACCGAGGGCTGGCCGTCATCGGCGGCGCGGCTCCGGTCGGCCTCGCTCGTCTCGTAGTTCGCGGCGATGCCGTAGCGCTGGCAGATCTCGGCCACCTCGGCCTTGGAGCGCAGCGGATCGCCGTGCTCGATGCCTGCGCCATTGAAGCAGTACAGGCCCACATGCACCGGGTGCAGCCGCAGCGGGCCCGCGCGGTGGGCGATGCGGCACCAGAAGTCGTAGTCGCCGGCGATGCGATACCGCTCGTCGAACCAGCCGATGCGCTGGTGCAGCGAGCGCCGCCACATCGGTTGCGAGCCGACATGGTTGCCCACGCGCAGTTGCTCGAGCGTGTAGTCTGGCCACGCCCACGAGCTCTGGGGCCGATGCGCCCGGAACGGCTCGTTCGCCTGGAGGCTCAGGTACTGCGCGGGGTAGACGAGCTCGACCTCAGGGTGCTGGTCGAGGTCCCGCGCCAGTCGCTCGAAGAAGTCCTTGCGGTGGCGGTCGTCGAGGTTGGCGTTGGACAGGTAACGCGCCCGCGACAATCTGGCGGCGCGGTTCCAGGCCCGGTACAGCGACTCGCGTTCGACACTGCGGAGGTACAGCAGGTTGCGATGCCGCGCGATGTGCGGCGCGATCAGGCGGTGCTCGTCCTCGGGCGAGGCACTGTCGATGATCAGCACTTCCATGTTACCGGCCTCGAAGGCCGTCTGCTCCACCAGGTCCTCGACGCAGCCGGCCGCGAACGCCGAGCCGCGGTACATCGAGACCAGCGCGGCGCTGTGCAGCGTCTCGTCGCCGAAGCCGGCAGGCGACGGGCCGTGCCCGGCCGGGTGGCGGTCGATCAGGCGCTGCAGCCATTCGGCACGCTGGCTGGGGTGGGCGTCGAAGAGCACCGGCTCGTAGTCCGCGGCGGCCACGTCGAGCGGGGCCTGCGCCTGCAGCAGGGCGTACTCGAGCAGCGTGCCCGCCTGGCTGGAGCCGCCGCGCTGCTCGCGCCGCTGGCGCAGCGCATCGCCCAGCGCCCGGGCGCGGTCGCGCCAGGCGGCCGCCTGCCCGATGAACCCGACGACCTGCGCGCCGAGCTCCGCCGCGCTGCCGTCGCGCAGGTAGGCGAGTCCATCGCCATAGATCTCGCGGTTGATCGGCGTGTCCCAGGCGATGGTGGGCGTGCCGCACATCGCCGCCTCGCCGGGGGGCAGGCCGAAGCCCTCGATGAGCGACGGATAGACCACGAAGCGCGCGGCGCTCATCGCGGTGACCAGCTCATCGCGCTCGAGCGTCAGGCGCCGCACGTGCCAGTCGCTCAGGTGGCGCTCGAGCGCCGGCTCCAGGGCCCCGCCGTCGCCGCGCTCTCCGCCCACGAACAGCAGCGAAAAGCGGGCGGCCAGCGCCGGGTGCGTGCGCGCCACCCAGGCCAGCGCGCGGCACACCGCCTCGACGTTCTTGTAGCCCTGGTAGCCGATCCGTTCGCCGACGAACACCAGCAGTTCGCGGCGCAGGCCATGCTCGCGCAGGAAGTCCGCCTGGGCGGCCGCCGGTGCCGGGGCGAAGGGAGGGCCGAACTCGTTGGGTACCACGAGCACCGGCCGGGCCTCGACTGCGCTGGCGTAGTGGCTGCGCAGATCCTCGGCCGTGCTGTCCGAGACGCAGGCATAGGCGGCCGCGGCCCGGATCGCGTCGCGCTTGTCGGCCCAGTCCGTTTCGGCATGGCAGTCGGGGTTCAGGCGCTCGGGGATGCAGTCGTGGACCAGCAGCAGCGATCGTGTGTGCTTGGGCCGCGAGTAGTAGGTGGACATGAACAGCGTCGCGCCGGTGGCGTCGCAGGCGGCCTGCACGCGCACCGGGTCGTTGAGTCCGCCATGGGGCGCGATCTCCAGGGTCTCGAAGCGCGCCACCACCGCGGCCGGCGGCAGGTGCCGGCTCTCGCGTCGCAGCAGCAGCGTCACGAAGCGCGCGTAGCCGCTGCGCGACCAGGCGTCCAGCACGCGGTTCCAGACCTGCGCGATGCCCGAGTCGGCGTACTGGTAGAAGACGAGGTCGACGAGGATGCGCGGCTGGGCCGGGGTCCGGCCCGGCCGGGCGAACACGGTCTGCCGGCCGGGTGCGGCCAGATCGCGGTAGATGTCCGCGTCGCAGCGCGCGCCGCCGACCCAGTCGAGCAGCTGCGCCATGCGGCGCTCGGCGCCGTGCCGGGTGACCACCAGGGCGTGCCCGCGCGCCGCCAGGCGCCCGGTGGCCGGGGCGTCGCGCTGCAAGGCCTCGATGGCCTCGAGCGCGGAGGCCGGGCGCTCGCGGTCGATCGCCTGGTAGTGGTCCGGCGGCAGCAGCGTGCGCGCGATCTCGCCCTCTGGCTCGGTCTGCACCAGCGCGCCGCCGCAGGCCAGCACCTCGAAGGGACGGCAGGTCAGGCTGTCGGAGACCGACGGCAGGTTCAGCTGGATGCGGTACCGGTTGAGCTCGTCGACGTAGCTGCGGACCATCGCGTCGCGGTCGAGCAGCGCGTTCGGTGACAGGTCGCACACCGTGGCCTGGCCCGACTCGCGCAGCAGCTCCGCCATGCGCTCGCGGGCCGCGTAGGGACTGGCCGACATGAACTCCAGGCGCTTGCCGCGGAAGAAGGCGCCGGCCTCGCGGTCGGACATCGGCCGCATCCGCCGGAAGGTGTGCAGGTCGGCGCAGAAGGGCAGGTACAGGATCGGCAGGCGGATGCCCAGTGCGCGCAGCCAGGCCACGTCGCCCTCGTGGTTGCAGGCGATGTGGGTCAGCAGTTCGGCGGCCGAGCGCGCCGCATCCGAGAAGACCGCGGTCCGCGCCGGATCCGCCCGGATCCACTCGGCCCCCAGGTGCTCCTGGAACAGCCCGATGCGCGGTCCACGGTGCGAGCGGATCGCCCGGCGCATCCTGGCGTCGGCGTGCAGTGGCTGCGAATGCCAGTCGAAGCCGCAGAGCAGCAGCGGCTCGTACCCTCCCGACAGGAGCCGGCGTTCGAGGCCGTCGTCATCCTGGACCGCCGTCGCGCCCCAGTCCGCGTGCGGGCGGTGCACCGTGCAGGCGTGACCGAGCCCGCGCACTCCCGCCACGTAGGTCTCGAAGCTGCTCCATCCATGCTGGCCCGTGGCCTGCGAGACGACGATGACGCCCATCGGGCGATTATCCGCAGCGGCGTGGAGACGGCCCGGCCGCCCGCGCGGCAGCGGCCGCGGCCTCAGGGCCTGAACTGGCGGGCGCTGAAGATCGAGGTCTGTACGATGTTCATCACCTCGCCGTAGTTGACGATCCGGGCCTCGGCCCTGAAGCCCAAGCTTGGCCGGAACTCGGTCGCCACATGGGCGCGCACGACCTCCAGGAAGTCATGGACCCGACGGACCTCGCCCTGGAAATCCGCCACGAAGTCCTCGTACCAGAGCGTCATGCTGGCGTGCTTCTCGAACGCGCGTCGGGCCCAGGCCATCTCCGCGTAGATGCGGAACATGTAGGCCTCGGCCTCGACCGGGTTGACCCAGATCTGCGACGACTCGTTCGTGGCATCGCTCGTCACGGCCGGCCCCCAGTTCGAACTCGCCGCGGCGACCCTCTCGCTGAAGAAGGAATCGATCAGGTTTCGCCGCGCCAGGAAGATGACCTTGATCCCGGTGTTCTCAACCAGGTAGTCCCAGGCGCGAAGCGCCTCCAGCCCAGTACGAGCATGAAAGGTAAACATCTTGTAGCCCACCACCGGTGCATGACCGGCGCCGTAGAAGCGTCGCAGGTAGTCTGAGCCGCACCCGCTGGCGTACTGGACGATCTCGGGGCGCGGGGATCCCTGTTCGACCTCCGCGAACAGCTCGTAGGCGCAGCAGATGTTCGGATGCTCATTGAGCGCATCGCACAGCGCGGTGCTGCCCGTGCGCCCGTGAGAGAGGATGACGAAGTGCTGGCTCATGGTGCGGTGAAACGCTGCGTACCGGTGTCGGGCATCAGAAGGCGAGGCTCGCATCTGCCATGCGTCAGCGAGTGGAGGGTGAGCCGCCGATCGACGCTGTCCACACGAGC
The DNA here is from genome assembly GCA_025458335.1 of Ideonella sp. Lineage (GTDB taxonomy): Bacteria > Pseudomonadota > Gammaproteobacteria > Burkholderiales > Burkholderiaceae_C > JAIYCR01. Next base: position 11,671 of record JALOSQ010000014.1, on the reverse strand, counting down.
ATCGGGAGCGCCGGTGGACCGCAGCCCCAGCGCTGGTTCTCCTGCGACGTCGACCGTCACTTTGCTGCGCTCAGAAGGTCGCATGCAGGTCGTACCAGCCGTGGATGTTGGCATCACGGTTCGGGTTGTTCCAGTAGGCCTCGCTCAAGGCGGTCACGGCCGCGCGATCCAACCAGGGACCGTCGGTCTCGTCGCCGAATGGCCCGCTGGCACCGAACGGAAACTGGTGGTCGACGTACAGGCCCTCGCGGGCAGGCGGATGCAACCGGATCTCGTGGATCTTGGCCTGGTTGACGAACTTGAACCTGCGATACCCCTGTTCGTACAGTTCGTCGATCAAGTGCTTTTCGCCGTTCTCCAGGGAGACGTGGCGCGGCTTGTCCGGCAACGGGCGCAAGGACTGCACGGCCGCTAGGTCCAAACCCTCGATGTCGATCTTCAGGTAGTAGGGCACGCCGTGCTTGGCCATCACTTTTTCGAGCGTCGTCACTGGCACTTGGATCACGTGGTACGGGCCCCGCGTCGTGCCGATCTGGTGGTTGAACGAGCTCCACTCCGACAGCTGGTCGTTGACGTAGAAGGGCAGGATGCCTTCTTCCTGGGCGATGCCCACGTTGACGATGGTCAGCCGCCCCGTAGCGACAGCAAACGCGAAGCGCTCGGTGCACTCAGTCACGAGCAGCGGGTTGGCCTCGATCGCGACGACGCGAAAGCCCTTCTTGAGGTAGTAGTCGGTGTCCTGCCCGACGTGCAGGCCCACGTCGTAGACGAGATCCTTCTGCATCGCGTTCATTGGCTCGCTCCTTGCGTCATTGCTTGATGACTCTATCCTGCCGAACTCCGATCAGGTCAGCGATGATCCGCCGCTCCTTGGCACCATCGGCATCGTTGCGGCGGTTGTGCGACTCGGGGTTGAAGAAGTAGCGTCCCCAGGCCTGCGGGTCGAGCGCGAAGCGCTCGCCGGCTCGGCCGACCAGCAGCCAGAACGCCCAATCGGCGCTGGTGCCGTAGCGCTCCTCGTCGAACCAGCCGAAGCGTTCGTGCAGGCAGCGCCGCCACACCGGCATGCAGTGCAGCATGTTCTGCGAGTAGACCGTGCCGTCGTCGGCACGGCGAAACAGTTCGTCGTAGTCGAACTCGCGCAACCCCGGTTCGCCGAACCAGGTCTGGTTCGGCACGAGGTCGAACCAACCGCCCTGTTCGTCCTGCCCCACCACCGTGAGCGCACCGCTGACCGCGGCCAGGTCAGGCCGCGACTGCAGCAGCTGCGCCAGGCGCTGGCTGTGGCCCGGGCTGCGCCGGTCGTCCAGATTGGCGTTGCTGATCAGCGGCGCCCGGGCGTGTTCGATGGCCAGCCGCCAGCAGGCGTACAGCCCGGGATCCCGCTCCGGTCGAAGCAGCGTGAACCGGCGTTGCAGCGCCGGGTGTTCGGCCAGGAAGCGATGCACGGCCTCGGCGTCCTCGTCCCGCCCCGCACCGTTGGCGTCGACGATCACGACTTCGCCGTTGGCCTGTTCGGCCGCAGCGGCCACGTTTTCGAGATAGCCGCGGGTGTGCTTGCCGCCGCGGAACATCGACGTGACGAAAGCGACCTCGGGCCTGGCGGACGCGACCCACGGCGCCTGCGGCGACAGGTCGGGCAGGAAGGGCGCGATGAGTCGCTGCTCGGCCAGCCAGGGCGGCAGTTCGCGCAGGTGCCGGCACAGGTCGGGCCAGTGCGGCAGGCCGACACGGTCCATCGTCGCGATCAGGACCTGCGTCGACACGGTGTCCAGCGCGAGGTGCAGCTCGATTCGCCGCTCAGGCAAGGCCTGCGGACTGCCGGGAAACAACGACTGCTTGAACCTGGCGACAAAGGCGTCGAGCCCTCCCGCTGCCAACGCCGACATGAGTTCCCGGCCGTCGATCACTTCGCGCTCGACGACCTCCGTATCGATCGCAGGGGCAATGCCATCCGGCTCGGCGACGTCGACCATCAGTTGGGCAAGGCCCTCGGCGTTCTTGATGCGATTCAGCAGCATGCCGAACGGACCGCTGGCATCTTGCGGCCGCAAGCGGGCGAAGAGGTGCGACGACGGCTTCAGCCACTGCAGCTGACGCCCCAGCAGCCAAAGCCACAACAGCGCCGCCAGCCCGGGTGGGTCGCCCGCCAGGTCCAGTATCAGCGTGCGTGGTGTCCAGGGCACCACGTGGGCGTTGGGCAGGGCGAGCGCCATCTGTTCGGCGGTACACCAAGGCACGCCCTGGAGCTGATCGACATCGGAACCGGACACCGCATCCCCACCGCCAGGGCTCTGCCCGGCTCGCCGGTACTGGGAGGCGACTCGGCGGGTCGGCAAGCCCAAGCGCTCGGCCCGCACGTGGAACAGGTGCGTGTCCAGACAGGGGTTCGAGACCTTCAGGCCGTGCACGTGCGCGAGCGCTCCGTTGATGAGCGAGTCGCCGAAGGCGGTCCCGAAGGCGACGTCGACCCCGAGCTCCAGCCGCAACGGCGTACGAAGCAGCCAAGCATCGGCAGAGCAGATGTCAGGCGCCCCGGCCGCCGTCCGTATTAGTTGCGGCACGCCCGCATGCGGGGGCAACTCGCGTCGGCTCAGCACGGCCGCATGGTTGGGCACGATCTTGTCGGCCAGCGGTGCCAGAGTGCCGTCGAACACGACGTCGGCATGGGCCACGGCCAGCAGGTGGCCGTGGCCAAACCTGGACTGCTGTGCGAACAGCCCGGCGAAACTGGGCCGCCCGAGTGCCGGCACCAGCAGCAGCCTCGGTGCCAGGTCGCGGTGGCGCGCCAGCAGGGCCTGCAGTGCCTGCATCAGCAGGCCACTGCTGTGCTCATAGACCACGACGACGGTCTCGAACACCGACAGGTTGAGTTCGATGCAGGCCAGGTACTCGGTCAGCCGGAACAGGTTGGGCTCGTCGTACAGGCTGGTCACGAGGGCGCTCGACGGCACCGCCGTGTCGACCGCGACGGCGTAACCCTGGAGCCTCGCACGCACCTCGGCCGCCAGCGTAGCCGCCTGGTTGGCCAGGCTCTCGGCGTCGACTTGCCAGCGCGTGCATGTTGCGTCCGAGGCGAGCGCCGCGCACTCCAGCTGGCGCAGGTCGTGCCGGGGCTGCGCGCCGACCACGCGCTCGAGCACATCCAGCAAGGCGGGCCCGGCTCGAAGTCCGCGAGCGGGATCCGCCTCCGACGGAGACTCCGGGCAGAAGCCGTCGTCCTGCACGACGACCAGCGCCTCGGCGAGCGCCGGCTGCTGCGCGCGGAGCAGCGCGAGCGTGTGCTGAAGCGCGTCGCGCCAAGTCGGATCGGTCACGCGCATCAGGTGCAGGTTGCGGCGGCGCCGCAGACCGTCCATCAGGTGCGGCGCGAGGCCCGCCCGGTCGGCCTGGCGCACCAGCCGGGCCAGTTCGAGGCTGTCGGTGTGCGGCCAAGCGTCCGGCGGAAGGAGCGGACCGAGCCAAGAGGCAATCACCCGGGCGGCCAGCGTCTCGGCCAGCACCCGCTGGCCCGGCACGTAGTCCGGCCGAGTCGTGATGCGGCGCGCCAGCCACAGACCGGCCTCGTGCTGCTCGAGCTCGTAGTCCTGCTTCCGGTGCTGGGGCGTCCACTCCGACATCGACGCGGTGTGGAAGCGGTTGACCTGGTTCTCGTGCTCCGTCGGAGCGAAGTGCCCGTAGCGCAGGGCCCGTGCGATGTTCTGGTGCGCGATGCGCTGCTCGTCCGCCTGCTCCAAGTGGCGCAGGCTGCCCAGGGCGAGCAGCTTGCCGGCCCGGCCCAGGCTGGTGGCCAGGCGCAGGTACAGGTCGGAGTCGTCCCAGCCGTAGGTGAGGATGCGCTCGTCGTAGTAGCCGACTTCGCGCAGATCGGCCTTCAGGGCGCCGAAGCTGCCGTTGACGAACACCTGGTCGTGGGCACCGGCGTCGATCGCGGCCCGCCAGAAGCCCCGCACGAACTCGCCCGGCGCAAAGCCGTTGACCTCGAAGAAGTGCGGCTCCAGCTGGATGTCGGCGTCGAGCTTGTAGACGCGCTCGTGGCGCGCCAGGCGCAGGCCCAGGTTGAAGGCGTGCGACAGGATCCAGCGCGGCTCGTCCTCCACGCGCACGACGCGCAGCCGCGGGTCGCGCAGGTCCTGGAGCATCGGCCACAGCGGCTCCGTCGACGACCAGTCGACGATCAGGATCTCGTCCACCGGCGCATCCAGCCAGCTCGGCAGCACGCGCAGCAGGTTGTCCTGGCGGTTCATGCAGGCGCCGACGATCGAGATGCCGGGCAGCGGTGGCCCGTCGTCCGCCTCGAGAACCCGGCCGCGCCACGCGGTGGCCGCCGCCGCCGATGCCGCCGCGGGCGTGCCTGCGCGGCTGCGGCGCGCCTCGGCGACGCGGCGCTGCAGCTCGGCATGCAGGGCCGCGCCATGCGGCCCCAGCGCCGCCGGGTCGATCTTCGAGAGGCAGGCCGACGCCTCGTGCAGGCGCTGCTGGCGCAAGGCCGTCAGGCAGGCCTGCAGCAGAGGACTGGACAGAGGCGGCATGCTCACGGGTGATTGCTCAGTTTCGTTCGTACCAGTCGTCCCATTGCGCCTCCGTGCGGCGGTAGCCGAGCGGCTCCAGCAGCTGGCGGATGCGCTCGCGGTCGGCGGAAAAGTTGTGTTCCACGGTGATCAGCCGGATGTTCCACCGATCGAAGGGAAAAGCAGCGAGGATCGCGTGTTCGCTGCCCTCGGTGTCGATGCTCAGGTAGTCGATGTCCTTCGGGGCGCCGTGGGTCACGAGCAGGTCGTGCAGGCTCACGGTCTGCAGGCGGGCGCGATTCGCCTCGGACGACCAGTAGGCCTTGCGGGTGGCCGCGTGCATGTCGCGCTCCATGTCCTGGGCCATGCCGCCGTACTCCTCGGCGAACACGAAGTCCACCCACTCGCCGGTGTGGGCGCCGACGCACGCGTTGCTCACCGCGCAGCGGCGATTGCGGCGCAGCTGCTCGAAGAAGCGGGGATGCGGCTCTGCGCACAGGCCGCGCCAGTGCATCGCCGTCTCGAGCAGGTAGGTGTTGCTCAGGCGGACGCCGTCGGTGGCACCGAACTCGACGAAGTAGCCGCCGTGCTTGCCGGCGGTGCGCTCGATGACCCAGAGGTCCTGCCCGAGCTGCGAGGTCGACGCCGCGCGCAGCGCGGCGGCATCGCCACCACCGGCGGTCGTGGCCGACTGCAGCGTGCTGGCTCCGCGCTGCTGGACGAGCGTGAGCTCGTGCTGCAGAAGCTCCAGCTCGCTGCGCAGCCTGAGGATCTCGTCGTCCACGCGATGCGGTCGCTCCTGCCCCCGCGTGTCGAGATGCCGGCTGCGCCGGGCCAGCAGGCCGGCGGCCTGCGGCAGCAGGCCCAGGCTGGACATCTCGCGCACCGCGCGCGTCTGGGCCGCGGGCAGGGCGTCGGCGTCGCCCGTCAGCGCCAGGGCCTGGCCGAAATGGCGCTCGATGGCGGCGTCGTCCCGTCGGAGCGCGGCGGCCCGTCCGAGGCTGTTGTGCACGCCCGAGACCAGCAGCCGGGCCGCGAGCTGCGGGCTGCAGCCCCATCCCAGTGCCGCGCGCAGCAGCTGCTCGGCGCGGGCGCGCCGGTCGACCTGCAGGTTCGCGCACGCCACGAGCAGGGCCACGCGGTCGCGCGCCGGGTGTGCGGCGACGACGTCGTCGGGCAGGTCGGCCAGCGCGGACCAGTCGCCGACCAGCCACTGGCCCTTGGCACGCGCCAGCGTCAGGGGCTGCGCGAACTCGGCCACCGCCGCCGGGTCGATCAGCGCGTCGGCCGCCGCGGGCGCCTGCGTGCGCGGCCGCGGGGCCGCCACGGCCTGGCGCGCCGGTGCCGCGTGGCGGTGCAGCGACGCCCGGTTGCGCAGGATCCTAGAAGTTCTTTTCACGCAGCAGCACGTCCTTAATCAGGTCGAGTTGCGCCTCGGCGCGAAGGATCTCCTGGTCGAGCAGGCGCGCGCGACCGTCGCCGTCGGCGAGCTGTCGGCGCAGCGCCTCGAGCTCCTGTGTCAGGCGCTCGTTGTCGGCCTTCAGCGACTGCACCCAGTTCGCGTTCTCGCGGTGCCAGTGGCGTTGCTCGTCGCGCTCGGCTGCGACGGTCGTGAGCTCCTGCGATCGCGCCTGCAGCTGCTCGCGGGCGGCCTCGGCCGCTGATCCGGCCGCCTCCAGCTCGGCCTGCAGGGCCTCGAGCCGTGTCGGCCGCTCGGCATCGCGCTGCCGGGCCGTGTCGAGGTCCAGGCGGCTCTGGTCCAGAGCCGCACGCAGCATGTCGGACTCCTGGCGTGCCGACTGCTCGGCCCGGCGTGCGGCGGCCAGCGCGGCGTCGAGCGCTGTCGCGTCGGTGCGAGCCTGCTCCTGCAGCGCCGCGATGCGGGTCTGGGCGTCCTCGTGAGCCCGGCGCTCGCGTTCGAAGGCCAGGCGCTGCACCTCGGCCTCGTGCCTGGCCGAGTCCCGCTCGTCGCGCTGTGTGGCCAGCTGGGTTCGGGCATCGGACAACTGGCGCTCCAGCCCCTGCCGCTCCTGCAACCCGGCGGCGACCTCGTCGCGCAAGGCAGCCAGCGCCTGCGCGCCGGCACGCTCGACCTGCTGCAGCTGCGCCGCCAGCAGTGCGGCCTGTCGCACGCAGTGGCTCGGGGCGTGCAAGCGGAACAGGGTCATCGGCCACAGCGGCTCGGAGCGTGCGTCGCGAGTGCCGGCGCGGAACCCCGCCGCGCCCAGCGCGTTCTCGACGCCGCGATCGGCGGGGTCGCCGCCGCCGGGCGCTCGCGTGCGAACCAGCACCCACTCGAAGCGGCCCAGCAGCTCCGGTGGCAGCGCGGACAGCAGCGCGGACTCCTGGCCCGGCACGTCGAGCACCAGCAAGCGGTCGGCCGGGCGGGCGGCATCGTCCACTTCGGCCGCCAGCGCGCGCTCGAGCACCTCGCCGACAGCCGTGCCGTGCGCCACCGCGGCGCCCAGGTGCTGAAGGCGGGGGTAGACGGTCTCCAGGCCCTCGTGCGGGGCCGGACCGTTGAGCGACGGCAGGTTGTAGCGATGCCAGGAAGCGATGCCGGTCTCGGGCACGACGACGTCGGGCCAGACCTCGACGCCCGGGCGTGCCGCCGTTGCCAGCGCCAGCTGCCATCGCGTGCCGGCGTCGCCCTCGACCAACACCAGGCGCTGCACCGAGGGCAACCCCAGCGTGGCCGGCTGCACGCCGGCGCCGATGTGCAGCACGAGGTCCCACGCCGCCACGGGGATGCGGCGGCACAGCTCGGCCATCGGTTCGGAGATGCCGGTCATGCGCGTCCGGCTCCGGGGCGGGCCTGTCCCAGACCGACCAGCCGGCGCAGCCGCCGCAGCCCGGTGCCCAGGTTCTGGGGCGAGGTCAGTCGGCGCGCTTCGCGATGCCACTGTGCCGCTTGCCGGCGCAGCGCGGCCTCCGGGACCAGCCCGCGGAGCGGCTCCGCCGCGGCCGGCAGGGCCTCCAGCAGGCCGAGCAGCAGCGCGCGGTCGCGCTCCGGACGCTCGGCCCACCAGCGGTGCTTGCCGGTCTGCGGCGCCGCGTGCCCGATCGCCAGCGCCCACCGCGGCAGCAGTCGCCCGTCGTTCCCCGTGGGCCAGCTGGCCAGTGGTGGCTCGCCGGTGTCGGGCAGGTGCCACACCACCGAAGTCGGCGCGTCGGTGCGGAGGTCGACGCTCAGGCGGATGTCGGGCAGCGCCTCGTCGCCGAACATCGTGTCGCCCAGCACCACCTGGGGCGGGTCGGCGGACCCGACGGCCGGTGCCGTGGCCTGCACCCTCGAGAAGCGCAGCCGCGGCGGCATGGCCTGGAGCTGCCGGGCCAGTCGGTGCGCCGTCAGCAGCCAGGCGGCGGCGTCGCCGGCACCGCTGGCCGGCAGCATCTCGGCGAGCCATCGCACCGCGGCCCTCAGCAGGCGCCAGTCGGCCGGCGGCAGCTGGGCCAGCGCCGCAATGTCGTCGACGTCGGCCGGAATCAGGCGCATGAAGTCGCGCCCGGCCTCCTGGCCGGTCGGCCGCCAGAGATGCAGCGGCGGCGCTTCGCCGCGCAGCGGCAGCCAGACCAGGCCGGGGCGACCTTCGTGCTCGACCAGGCGGAGCTCGAAGCCCGCCGCCGCAGTGCGTCCGTCCAGGACGCGGTCCTGCGGCAGCCGGACCTCGAACAGCAGTTCGCGATGGGGTCGCTGCAGCCGTTCCTCGAGCAGCTGGCAGTGCGCACGGCGGAGCAGCGCGACGGTGTCGTGGAGCGGGTCGTCGTCGGTGGCCGCGTCGGCCGGCGGCGGGCCGGCCGTGCTCAGGTCGGCGGTGATCAGGTCGGCGAGTGCATCCCCGAGCTGGGCTTCCAGCAGCTCGCGGGCCTCGCGGTCGGCCAGGATCCGCTCGCCCAGCGTCGCCGCCGCCCGGCGGGCAGCCAGCGCGCTCGCCTCGCCGCGGCGGGCCAGCTCGGCGGCGCTGTGCGCCGTCGCCTGCAGACCGGCCAGGGCGTGACGCCAGCCTTCGAGGTCGCCGTGCTCCCGGGCCCGCTGACGTCGCGCCTCGTCCAGCTCGGCTGCCATGCCGTCGCGCTCCAGCGCGAGCGCCGCGATCTGGGCCTCGCGGTCTTGCAGCTGCCGGGCGAGGTTGTCGATGCGGCGGGCCTCGGCATCGCTGCTGCGCTGCAGCTGGGCGCGCATGTCGTCGAGCTCCTGGCGGGCGGCGGCGAGCGACGCGACCAGGCCTTCGACACGGCTGCGCAGCTCCGCGTTGACCTTCGTGCTCCTGTCGGCCGCCTGCCCGGCCTCGACGCCCTGAAGCGCCTCGAGTTGCTGCTGCAGTTCGACGGCCCGGCGGCTGTCGTGCTCGCGGGCCTCGCGCTCGGCGGCGAGTGCCAGGCCGAGGTTCGCCGCCTCGGCCTGGGCGCTCGCGGCCGTTGCCGCCAGTGCGCTCAGCTCGTCCACGGCCTGGCGTTGCAGCAGCTCGCCGAGTGCGGCGTCGGCGCGAAGGGCAGCCAGCGCCTCGTCGCTCTCGGCGAGCCGGGCTTCGCTGGCGGTCAGGCGTTGCCGGCAGGACTCGAGTTCGCGTTGCAGCTGCGACGTCCGCAGGCCCTGATCGCGCCATTCCCGCAGCGCCGCCGCAGAGTCCTCGTCCAGCGCCGCGATGCCGGCTGCGGCCAGCGGCTGGCACGTGCCCTGCAGTTCGTGCCACAGGCGGTCGGCCTCGCCATGGCGGCCGACGGCGGCCGCGGCCGCGGCCAGCGCCAATGCCTGCGAGGGCCGTGCCGCACGTCGTTCAGCGACGGACACGAAGTACTCGAATCCCGAGCGGTCCGCAGAGTCGGCCGACGCCGACGAGGCGCTCCGCTGCATCCAGTGCTTCATGGCCTGCTGCGGCGCGGCGGCCACCTCATCGGCATCGAGCAGGAGGACCTGCCCGGGATGGCCCTGGACCTCCCGCAACAGCTGTCGTGCACTGGCGCACCACTGACCCAGCACCGCGTCGGCGTCGAGCGGGAGTGCGGAACTCTGCGCGACGCGAACCAGCGCCGCCATCGGAGACTCGACGAGCCGCAGCGCGCCCGTGTCGGACATCGCGAGCTCGGACAAGGCTTGCGCGAGGCCTGCCAGCAAGCCGTCGGCATCCGGGTGGGTCGTCGCAATGCGGGCGGCCGCTTCCAGCATCACCGCACCTGCGTGCCCTGACCGGCCGGCGGCACGTCACCAGCCCAAGCGATGGCCCGCGTCCGTGCCCCGTGGCGCCAGGTGGCGCCCCTTGGCGCGCCCGCGGTGTGCTGCGGACAGGGCAGATGAAGTGCGTGGTGCGGGTGACACATGATTCGAGATGAACGGTTGCTGCCGCACGGAGGCCGCCGTCCGCGGCATCGCGACCGGTCGCAGGCGGGTGCAGCAGTCCGGGGTCGGGAGCCGGGCGCCCGCCTGCTCGGCCCGGAAGTCCCGAGGCATCCCCGAGAAGCCCCGGTTGGCCGGCCGATCTTACGCGGGCTACCGATCGGACCGACCCGGCCGGGAACCGCGTGGCGCCCGCGGTCGCGGAAGCACGCGGCGGCGCGCCTACACTTGGCCAGTGCCACTGCTGCTCGTCGCGCTCGCCGTCTCGCTGGTCGTCACCTTCGCTCTGGTCTACAGGGCAGGGCACGCCGAGGGCCGTGCACAAGCCAGCCGCAACGGGCAGCCGCAGAGGATCCACGTCGGGCCGGTGCCCCGCATCGGCGGCGTCGGCGTCTATGTGGCGCTCGTCGTGTCGGCCGCTGCCTCGGTTCAGGTGCTCGGCCGCGACGAGGCCGTGGTGGCTGCGCTGCTGGTCGCCTGCGCGCTGCCGGCGTTCGCCGCGGGCCTGGTCCACGACTTCACCGACGGCCTGACGCCGCGTGGCCGCCTGCTGGCGACCGCGATCTCGGCCCTGCTGGCGTGGGCCGTTCTGGACACGGGGCTCAATCGCACCGACATCCCGGGCCTCGACTGGATCGCCGCCACGGCGGTCGGTGGGTTATTCCTGGCCGTCCTGAGCGTGGCCGGCATTGCGCATGCGATCAATATCATCGACGGCCTCAACGGCCTGGCCACGATGTGCGTGGTGATCATGCTCGCGGCGGTGGCCTACGTGGCGTTCCAGGTCGACGACCAGCTGGTGGGCGCGCTGGCGCTGGCGGGCATCGGTGGCGTGCTGGGATTCTTCGTCTGGAACTACCCTGCCGGGTTGATCTTCCTCGGCGATGGCGGCGCCTACCTGCTCGGCTTCTACGTCTCCGAGCTGACGCTGCTGCTGCTGCTGCGCAACGATGAGGTGTCGCCGCTGTTCGGCCTGCTGGTCTGCATCTACCCGGTCTTCGAGACGCTGTTTTCCGCCTACCGCCGATACTGGCTGCGTGGCATGCCTCCCAGCCTGCCCGACGGCATTCACCTCCATACCTTGGTGTACCGCCGGCTGATCCGCTGGGCCATCGGCAGCCGCAGCGCCCAGGAACTGACACGTCGCAACTCGATGGCCTCGCCCTACCTCTGGGTGCTGTGTTCGGCATCGGTCGCACCCGCGATGCTGTTCTGGGATGACTCCGCCGTGCTGGGTGGCTTCATTCTCTTGTTCGGCGTCAGCTACCTGATCGTGTATCGACGCATCGTGCGATTCCAGTCGCCGCGGTGGCTGCGCGTCGGTCGTCAACGGGGCAGGGCGCGGGCAGGGCGCCGATAATCGGGCCATGACCGCCGAACTCCCGTCGCAGACGCCAGATGCCGCCGAGGCCGCCTCGGCCCCCCTCTTCAGCACCCTCCCCCTCGACCCCAAGCTCCTGCGCGCCGTCGCCGATTCCGGCTACGTCGCGATGACGCCCATCCAGGCGAAGGCCATCCCCATCGTGCTCGCCGGCCGCGACGTGATGGGCGCGGCGCAGACCGGCACCGGCAAGACCGCCGCGTTCACGATCCCGCTGCTGCAGAAGATGCTGCGCCACGAAAACGCCAGCATGAGCCCGGCGCGCCACCCCGTGCGCGCGCTGGTGCTGGCGCCCACGCGCGAGCTCGCCGACCAGGTGGCCGAGAACGTCAAGAAGTACGCCCGGCAGACGCAGCTGCGCTCGGCCGTGGTCTTCGGCGGCATCGACATGAAGCCGCAGACGCTGCAGCTCAAGGCCGGCGTCGAGGTGCTCATCGCCACCCC
>JALOSQ010000013.1 GCA_025458335.1 Ideonella sp. | reverse complement strand
CATGTTCGACAAGATCCTGATCGCCAACCGCGGCGAGATCGCCTGCCGGGTGGCCGCCACCGCTCGACGACTGGGCATCCGAACCGTCGCGGTCTATTCCGAGGCCGACACCCACGCGGCGCATGTGCGCGCCTGCGATGAGGCAGTGGCAATCGGCGGCGCGGCACCGCGCGATAGCTACCTGCGCGCCGACCGCATCCTCGAGGCGGCACGGGCCACCGGCGCCCAGGCGATCCACCCGGGCTACGGCTTCCTCAGCGAGAACGAGGACTTCGCCGAGGCTTGCGCGGCAGCCGGCCTGGTGTTCATCGGGCCTCCCGCCTATCGGCTATCCGGTGCTCATCAAGGCCAGCGCAGGCGGTGGCGGCAAGGGCATGCGGCGCGTCGAGGCCCCGGCCGAGTTCGCCGCGGCCCTCGAGTCGTGCCGGCGCGAGGCGCGCAACGCGTTCGGCGACGACGCCGTGCTCGTGGAGCGCTATGTCACGCGGCCGCGCCACATCGAGATCCAGGTCTTCGCCGACACGCACGGCCAGGCCGTCTACCTGTTCGAGCGCGACTGCTCGGTGCAGCGCCGCCACCAGAAGGTGCTGGAGGAAGCACCGGCTCCCGGCCTGAGCGAGACACGGCGCCGCGAGATGGGCGAGGCCGCGGTCGCGGCAGCCCGCGCGGTCGGCTACGTGGGCGCCGGCACCGTCGAGTTCATCGCCGAGCCGACCGACACGGGCGACCTGCGCTTCTACTTCATGGAGATGAACACCCGGCTGCAGGTCGAGCACCCGGTCACCGAGGCGATCACCGGCCTGGACCTGGTCGAGTGGCAGCTGCGCGTCGCCGCAGGCGAGCGCCTGCCGTTGGCCCAGCACGAGCTGGTGCGTCGCGGCCACGCGATCGAGGCACGCGTGTGCGCCGAGAACCCCGATGCGGGCTTCCTGCCCGCCATCGGCACGATGTCGGTGGCGCGCTGGCCCGCTCACGTGCGCTTCGTGCACGACCCCGTGCGCCCGCGCATCGACACCGGCTTCGGCGAGGGCGACGAGATCTCGCCGCACTACGACTCGATGGTCGCCAAGCTGATCGTCTGGGGCGAGGACCGCGGGCAGGCGCTGGCCCGACTCGACGCGGCGCTGCGCGACACCCACATCGTCGGGCTCCAGACCAACGTGGCCTTCCTGCGCCGCGTGGCGGCCAGCCGGTCCTTCCGTGAAGCCGACCTCGACACGGCGCTGATCGAGCGCGAGCGCGCGGCGCTGTTCGAGGCGCCGCCCCTGCCCCTCGAGGTCGCGGCGGCCGGCGCCGTCGCGCAGAGGCCGCCGAGGAGGGGCCCGACCCTTGGTCGCGGCGCGACGGCTGGAGGATGCACGGCGGCGCGACGCGTCACTTCGACCTGGAGGTTGGCGACGGAAGATGCACCGCGCGCCTGGAGCGCGCACACGACGGGGCGCTCGCGCTGTCGGTGCAGTCGGCCGGTCGACCCGAGCCGGCGGTGCGCATGCCGTTTGGCGCCCGCGGACTCGGCGACCATCGTCACGACGTCACCCTGGGCACCGCGCGCTGGACGCTGGCGGTCTACGCGGTGGGTGAACGGCTGGCGGTGTTCGCCCCGCAAGGCCAGCGCGAACTGCGTGAGGTCGACGCACTGGCCCATGCCGGCGAGAGCGCACGGCCCGAGGGCCGCCTCGCCGCACCGATGCCCGGCAAGGTGGTGTCGATCCTCGTGAAGGCGGGCGACAAGGTCACCCAGGGCCAGCCGCTGGCGGTGATGGAGGCGATGAAGATGGAACACACCCTGTCCGCGCCGCGCGACGGCGAGGTGGCCGAACTGCTCTACGCCCCGGGAGATCCCGTGTCCGAGGGCGCCGAGCTGTTGCGGCTGGCCTGAACGGGGTCGCGCGATGCGGGTCGTCTACTGCGCGCCGGGCAGCCGGCCCGATCCCTGGCTGGCGGGCCTGCGGGCCGCATTGCCAGGCGCCGATGTGTACGACTGGTCGCCCGGCGCAGCGCCCGCCGACCACGCGGTGGTGTGGGCCCCGCCTCAGGCCTTCGCCGACGAGCAGTCGTCGCTGCGCGCGGTGTGGAACCTGGGCGCCGGCGTCGATGCGCTGCTGCGCCTGCGCTGGCGCGACGGCCTGCCGTTGGTGCGCCTGGAGGACGCCGGGATGGCCTCGCAGATGGTCGAGTACGTGCTGCACGCGCTGCTGCGTCACTACCGCGGCTTCGACGCGTACGAACGCGACGGTCGCGAGGGCCGCTGGTTGCAGCGCCGCCCGCCTCGCCGATCAGAGTGGCCGGTCGGCGTGCTCGGCCTTGGCGTGCTGGGTGCGGCGGTCGCGCGGGCGGTGGCCGGGCTGGGTTTTCCGGTGCACGGCTGGAGCCGCACGCCGCGCACGCTCGACGGGGTGAAGACCCATGCCGGCGATGCCGCGCTCGGGGACTTCCTCGCCGCCACGCGCGTGCTGGTGGTGCTGCTGCCCCTGACCGACGCGACCCGGAACCTGCTCGACCGCGGCCGGCTCGCGCAGTTGCAGCGCGGCGGCGTGGTGATCAACCTCGCCCGGGGGGCCCTCGTGGTGGAGTCCGACCTGATCGCCCTGCTCGACGAAGACCACCTCGCCGGCGCGACGCTCGACGTGTTCCGCGACGAGCCCCTGCCGGCCGACCACCCGCTGCGCCGCCACGCGCGCATTGCGATCACCCCGCACATCGCGGCACAGACGCTGCGCGAGGACAGCCTCGCCCAGATCGCCGGCAAGATCCTCGCCTTCGAGCGCGGCGAGCCGGTGACCGGCATCATCGACCGCGCCCGCGGGTATTGACCAGCGGCGCCGCGCCCCGACACCGCCACCCCGCGAACCGACCGGCCGCCGCCTGGAGCCTCCCATGAGCCTGCCTTCCCACGTGACCCTCGTCGACGTCGGCCCGCGAGACGGTCTGCAGAACGAGAAGCAGCCGGTGCCGACCGAGGCCAAGGTCGAGCTCGTGCGGCGGCTCGTCGCCGCCGGCCTGCGCGAGATCGAGGTGACCAGCTTCGTGAGCCCCAAGTGGGTGCCGCAGATGGCGGACAACGCGCAGGTGCTGGCGGCCGTCGGCCGGCCGCCGGGCGTGCGCCTGTCGGTGCTGGTGCCGAACATGAAGGGGCTCGAGGCCGCGCTGGCCGCGCCGCCGGGGCAGCGGCCCGACGAGGTCGTCGTCTTCGGCGCGGCCAGCGAGGCCTTCAGCCAGCGCAACATCAACTGCAGCATCGCGGAGAGCCTGGAGCGGTTCCGGCCCGTGGTCGCCGCTGCCCACGAGGTCGACCTGAAGGTCCGCGCGGCGATCTCCTGCGCGCTCGGCTGCCCGTACCAGGGCGAGGTCACGCCCGACGAGGTCGAGCGCGTGGTGGTGGGCATGAAGGAGATCGGCGTCGACCACTGCGGCATCGCCGACACCATCGGCGTGGGCACGCCGCGGCGAGTCCAGGCCGCGATGGAGCGCGCGCTGCGGCACTTCCCGCTCGTCGAGGTGTCCGGCCACTTCCACGACACCTACGGCCAGGCGCTGGCCAATGTGTACGCCTGCCTCGAGATGGGCATCCATACCTTCGATGCCAGTGTCGGCGGCCTGGGCGGCTGCCCCTATGCCAAGGGCGCCACCGGCAACGTGGCCACCGAGGACGTCCTGTTCATGCTGCGCGGCCTCGACATCGACACCGGCATCGACCTCGACGCGGTGGTCGATGCCGCTGCGTTCATTTCCGACGTGCTGGGGCGCAAGCCGGTCTCGCGCTCGGCCAATGCGCTGCTGGCGCGGCGAGCCGCCGCATGAGCCAGCCGTCCCCGAGTGCGGCCGGCACGGCTGGCGGCGCGACCATCGAGCGCCCCGAAGGCTTTCGTCGGGTCGCGGCGCTCCTCGCGGCACGCGGCCATCCGCACGCGCCTGTCTGGCTCGAGGTGGCGGCCCGCACGTCGCAGGAGGCCGCCGATGCACTCGGCGTCGCGGTCGGCCAGATTGCCAAGAGCGTGGTGTTCCGACGCGTGGCCGACGCGCGCGCCGTGCTCGTCGTCGCGTCAGGCGACCGGCGCGTCGACGAGGCCAAGGTCACCGCACACGCCGGCCCGATCGGCCGGGCCGACGCGACCTTCGTGAAGGCCTCGACCGGGTTTGCGATCGGCGGCGTCTCGCCGCTCGCGCACGCCACCGAGCCGATCGTGCTGATCGACCGCGAGCTGTTCCGCTTCGACGTCATCTGGGCCGCCGCGGGTCACCCGAACGGCGTGTTCCGCCTCACCCCCGGCGAACTCGTCGTGCTGACCGGCGCCCCGGTCGCCGACGTCACCCCATGAGCGCCGCCGCACCGCCGCTCCGAAGGGAGCGCTGCGTCCCGCTCGGCGGGACCGCGCGCAGCGCGAGGGTGCCCCAGTGAGCACCCCGTCCGGCCGCGGGCCGCGCACCGCCAGCCCGTGCATCTCGGTGTGCCGGATGGATCCGGCCACCGGGCTGTGCGAGGGCTGCCTGCGCACCCTCGACGAGATCGCCGCGTGGTCCTTGCTCGACGACCAGGAGCGCGAGGCCGTCTGGCAGACGCTCGACGCGCGGCGTGACCGCGCGGGCCCGCCGCCTGGCGCGGCCCGTCGGGCCGCGCCGCCGGACCGGCAGCCGTGATGCACGCGATCGACTTCTGGTTCGACCCGGTCTCGCCGTATGCCGCGATCGCCTTCGAGCGCGCGCCCGAGGTGCTGGCCGGTCACAGCGTGACCATCACCTACCGGCCGATCCTCTTCGCGGGCCTGCTGAAGCACTGGGGCCAGCTTGGTCCGGCGGAACTGGCGCCGAAGCGGGCCTGGACCTATCGCCACGTGACCTGGCTGATGCGCGAGCATGGGCTGGACCTGCAGATGCCGGCGATGCACCCCTTCGATCCCCTGCCGCTGTTGCGCCTGGCCTGGGCGTGCGCGAGCCCCGGTGAGGCGGCGCTCGGCACCACGGCCGGCGTGCCTGGGATGGCGACGCCCAACCGGCGCGTCGCCGAAGCCGTGCTGCGCCACGCCTGGCGCGGTGGCGCAGACGCGGGCGATCGCGCGCGACTGGACGCATTGCGCGCCGAACTGCGCCCCTCGCGCGACCCGGCCTCGGCCGAGGTCAAGGCCGCGCTGCGTGCCGCGACCGACGACGCAATCGCCCGCGGCGTGTTCGGCGTGCCGACCTTCGGCCATGCCGGCCGGCTGTACTGGGGCCTGGACGGCCTGGCCCTGCTCGCGGCGACCTTGCACGCAGCGCCATCCGCCCTCGACGACGCAGCCTGGCAGGCGGCCGACACGTGGCCGGTCGGCGCGGAACGTCCGCGCTGAAGGCGCGACCACCGCGGCGCGCGGCCGGACGGAACCCACCGATCGCCGCGTCGTGCGCCAGGCTCAGCCGCCGGCGGACTTCGCCACCAGTTCGAAGTGCTCGACGTGCGGCGGCGCCGCGAAGAACGGGCCGACGATCGCCCGCCATTCACCGAACAGCGGGCCCTGGCGAAAGCCCACTGTGTGGTCCTCCAGCGTGTCCCAGTAGATCATCAACAGATAGCGGCCGGGCGACTCGACACTGCGGTTGACCTTGTAGCCGCGGAAGCCGGTGGCGCGGCTGGCGACCGTCTCGGCGCCATGGCGGATGGCAGCCTCGAACTCGGTGGCACGCGCCGGATCGACCCGGATGTCGGCGACTTCGAGGATCATGGCGTCGCCCCGGTGCCAGTGTTCGCCCGAACCGCGCCGGTCACATCCGGCACCCGCGGGCTGGGTCCGCCAGGACCTTGACCGCGACGCCGGTCATCACGTTCTCGCGGCCCTTGACCTCGCGGATGTAGAAGTCCTGCACGGGGTTGTGCGCGGCCGACAGCGTGTACTTGCCACGCGGGCTGTCGATGGGGGCCTTGCGCATCGCGGCAATCATCGCGTCGCGCTTGGTCAGGTCGCCCTTGACCGCATTCAGGCCGCTGGCCAGGATCTGCGCGGCGTCGTAGCCCTGCACCGCATACACGTCCGGGTTGACCTTGTAGGTCACCGCGAACTTGTTTCGGAAGGCGTTGTTGCGCGGCGTGTCGATACCGTCGGCGTAGTGCAGCGCGGTCATCAGGCCCTGCGCGGCGGCGCCCTGGGCCTCGAGCACGCCGTCGGTCAGGAAGCCCGAGCCGATCAGCGGGATCGTGCGGCGCAGGCCGGCCGCGTCGTAGTCGCGCACGAACTTGGCCGCACCCGCACCAGCGAAGAACGCGAACACCACGTCGGGCTTCTCGGCCGCGATCGCGGTCAGCAGAGGCTGGAACTCGACGTTCGGGAACGGCAACGTGAGCTCCTTGACGACCTTGCCGCCGCCCTTCTCGAAGGCCTCGGTGAAGCCCTTCGCCGATTCCTGGCCGGCGGCGTAGTTCCAGAAGATGGTCATCGCGCGCTTGTAGCCCTTCTGCGCTGCCACCACACCGGTCGCGTAGCCCGGCTGCCAGTTGCTGAAGCTCGAGCGCAGGATGTTGGGCGCGCACAGCGGGCCGGTGATCGCGTCGGCCCCGGCATTGGGCACGATCAGCAGCGTCTTGCTCTCCTTGGCCGCGCGCGCCATCGCCATCGCCACGCCGGAGTGCACGGTGCCCACGATCACGTCGACCTGATCGCGCTTGATCAGGCGGTTGACGTTGTCGGTCGCCTTGGACGGGTCGCTCTCGTCGTCGACGCGGAAATACTGGATGTCGCGGCCGGCGAGCTTGCCGCCCTGCTCGTCGACGTACATGCGGAAGCCCTTCTCGATCATGTCGCCGAGCGCCGCGAAGGTGCCGGTGGCCGGCAGCATGAAGCCCACCTTGACGGGAGGCTGGGCCGCCTGGGCGTGGGCCGCACCGGCGGCCAGCGCCGCCGCAAAGGCGACGGCGGGCAAGAGGGGACGTCGGATCGAACGCAGCATCGTGGGCACTCCCGGGTTGGACCGAAGCATCGGGGCATG
Organism: Ideonella sp.; assembly: GCA_025458335.1. GTDB lineage: Bacteria > Pseudomonadota > Gammaproteobacteria > Burkholderiales > Burkholderiaceae_C > JAIYCR01. Next base: position 17,615 of record JALOSQ010000013.1, on the reverse strand, counting down.
GTAGGACGCGGCTCGCGCGGCCCCCATCAGGGTTGACACCCGTCGGCACGCGGGGCCCGAGCCCGGCTCCTAGAATCGCGGCCCCTGCGCCTCGACGCCATGCGTCGACTTGCGGCCCTGCCGCGCTCCACCGCCCTCCCCATGCCCAACGCCGAACCGAATGCCGAGGAACGCCGCCGGGAGCTGCGCCGCGCCGCCCTCGAGTACCACGAGCATCCGACGCCGGGCAAGCTGGCCGTCACCGCGACCAAGCAGATGATCAACCAGCGCGACCTGGCGCTGGCCTATTCGCCGGGCGTGGCGGCCGCCTGCGAGGAGATCGTCGCCGACCCGGACAACGCGTTCCGCTACACGTCGCGCGGCAACCTCGTCGCGGTCGTCACCAACGGCACCGCGGTGCTCGGTCTGGGCGACATCGGGCCGCTGGCGGCCAAGCCGGTGATGGAGGGCAAGGCCGTCCTCTTCAAGAAGTTCGCGGGCATCGACGTGTTCGACATCGAGGTCAACGAGAAGAACCTCGACAAGCTGGTCGACGTCATCGCCGCGCTGGAGCCCACGTTCGGCGGCATCAACCTCGAGGACATCAAGGCGCCGGATTGCTTCTACGTCGAGCGCAAGCTGCGCGAGCGCATGAAGATCCCGGTCTTCCACGACGACCAGCACGGCACGGCGATCGTGGTCGGCGCCGCCCTCCTCAACGCCCTCAAGGTGGTCGGCAAGCCCATTGGCGAGGTCAAGCTGGTGGTGTCGGGGGCCGGGGCCGCCGCGCTCGCCTGCCTGAACCTGCTGCTCAAGCTCGGCCTGCGGCGCGAGCACATCTGGGTCACCGACCTGGCAGGCGTCGTCTACCAGGGCCGTGCCGAGCTGATGGACGAGGACAAGGCGCAGTTCGCCCAGGTCACCACGCTGCGCACCCTGGCCGAGGTCATCCCCGGCGCCGACGTGTTCCTCGGCCTGTCGGCCGGCGGCGTCCTCAAGCCGGAGATGGTCGCGGCCATGACCGAACGCCCGATCATCTTCGCGCTGGCCAACCCGACGCCCGAGATCCTGCCCGAGCAGGTCAAGGCCGTGCGCAATGACGCCATCATCGCCACCGGCCGCACCGACTACCCGAACCAGGTCAACAACGTCCTGTGCTTCCCGTACATCTTCCGCGGGGCGCTGGACAGCGGGGCGACCACGATCACCGACGCGATGGAGATCGCGGCGGTGCACGCGATCGCCGAGCTCGCCCAGGCCGAGCAGAGCGAGGTCGTGGCGGCGGCCTATGCCGGACAGTCGCTCGCCTTCGGGCCGGAGTACCTGATCCCCAAGCCGTTCGATCCGCGGCTGATGATCAAGATCGCGCCCGCGGTCGCCCGCGCGGCGGCCGAGTCGGGGGTCGCGCGGCGCCCCGTCACCGACTGGGAGGCGTACACCGACAAGCTGCAGAACTTCGTGTACGCCTCGGGCCAGATCATGCGGCCCATCTTCGCGCTGGCCAAGGCGGCCAAGGCGCGACGGGTTGCCTATGCCGAAGGCGAGGAGGAGCGCGTGCTGCGCGCGGTGCAGGTCGTGGTCGACGAAGGCCTCGCGCGGCCGACGCTCATCGGCCGCCCGGCGGTCATCGCGCAGCGTGTCGAGCGCTTCGGCCTGCGCCTGAAGGAAGGGACCGACTACGACGTCGTCAACGTCGAGCAGGACGACCGGTACCGCGACTTCTTCATGACCTACCACCGCATGACCGAGCGCAAGGGCGTCACGGTGCAGGTCGCCAAGATCGAGATGCGCCGCCGCCTGACGCTGATCGGCGCGATGCTGCTGCACAAGGGACACGTCGACGGCCTGCTGTGCGGGACGTGGTTCACCACGCACATGCACCTGCACTACATCGACCAGGTGATCGGCAAGCGCGCCGGCGGCTCGCCGCGCACGGAGCAGGACGTGCGGGTCTACGCGTGCATGAACGGCCTGATGCTGCCCGGGCGGCAGGTGTTCATCGTCGACACGCATGTCAACGCCGACCCGACGGCCGAGGAGTTGTGCGAGATCACGGTGATGGCCGCCGAGGAAATGATGCGCTTCGGCATCCAGCCCAAGATCGCGCTGCTGTCGCACAGCAATTTCGGCAGCAGCGAACAGCCGAGCGCGGTCAAGATGCGTCGCACGCTCGCGCTCCTGCGCGACCAGGCCCCGTGGCTCGAGGTCGACGGCGAGATGCACGGCGACGTCGCGCTCGATACCGAGGCCCGGCGCAAGCTCATGCCGCGCAGCACGCTGCACGGCGACGCGAACCTGCTCGTGATGCCGAACATCGACTCGGCCAACATCGCCTACAACCTGCTCAAGACCGCCTCGGGCGGCGGCATCGCGATCGGTCCGGTCCTGCTCGGTGCGGCCAAGCCGGTGCACATCCTGACGCCGTCGGCGACGGTGCGCCGCATCGTCAACATGACGGCCCTCACGGTGGCCGACGCCAACGCCATCCGCTGAACGGCATGGCCGGCCGCTGCGGCGGTCGGCATCGTGAGCACTCGCTGACACTCGATTCCAGGGGCTGGCCAGCGAAGGAGGGAACAACGCTTGCCAGTTGATGTTTTTCGTGAAAGCGTTCGCTCACTTGCAACTCCAGGCCCTGCCTGATTTTGGGGCATTGACTTGAGCTCCTGCGCCTGAATCGTTACCATCAATGCTTTCGCATTAGAGGGTAAACCCGTGGGGCCGGCAGGCTTCCGATCGTTGGCGGCAGGGTCAGCCGTCGGGCATTGGCGCGTGGCCGTGGCCCTGGCGCTCGCGTTGGCGGCTAGCCTGCCAGCCGCCGCCCGCAGCACGCTGGAGGGTTTCCCGACCGTCAGCCTGCAGCAGTTGCCTCGCGAGGCCCGGTCGACCAAGGAACTGATCCTGTCCGGTGGCCCGTTCCCGTACCGCAAGGACGGCACGGTGTTCTTCAACCGGGAGCGCCTGCTGCCGCAGCATCCGCGGGGTTTCTACCGGGAGTACACGGTCAGGACACCAGGATCCCGCGACCGGGGTGCGCGCCGGATCGTCTGCGGTGGACGTCAACCGACGTTGCCGGAAGCCTGTTACTACACGTCAGACCATTACGCGAGCTTCAAGAGGATCGTCCCCTGACCGGGACCCCGACGACACGCCGCCTACGAGAAACACCATGCCCTTGCAGTCCGTACGCCCCAACATCGTCCAGGCGATCCGGGCTTATCGCATCGAGGACCTGATGAATGCGGCCGCGCAGACCGGCCAGCACTTCCTCTACGCGAACCTCGGCGACGCCCAGTCGAAGCAGGAGGTGCTCGACAAGATCGCCGAGTCCTTCATGTTCCCGCCGCACTTCGGGAAGAACCTCGACGCGCTGTACGACTGCATGACCGACCTGGTCCACAAGGCCGGCCAGCAGCCTGGATTCGTCGTGGTGCTCGACCAGCTGCCGGACAACCCCCGCTTCGACCGCGAGATGCGCGAGCAGCTGCTCGACGTCTTCCGCGACGCGGCCGACTTCTGGGCCGAGCGCAGGATACCGTTCAGATGTTTCTATTCTTTTCGGTAGCCCGCTCCCAGGAAATCGGGTCATGGGAGCGGGCGACGGAAGTGGCCCACAGCAGCGCGGACAAGGCGAAGCCCGGCAAGTCCGGAGCCGCCGGCAACCCGGGCTTCGGCATGAACATGCCCTTGATGAGCAGCGCGTTCGACACGGCGATGTGGCTCAACGCGGCCTGATCGGCTCGCCCAGGGCCGACGCCAGCGCCACGTACTCGGACACCGGCACCTCTTCGGCGCGCCGCTGCACGTCGAACGGCGGCGCATCCCCCCGCGCCTCGAGCCAGCGGCCCAGCGTGTGCCGAAGCAGCTTGCGGCGCTGCGAGAAGGCGACCGACACGAGTTCGGACAACCTCGGCGCAAGCCCGCTTTCGGTGCCGGTCATCGCGCGCGGCTGCATCCTCGCGACGGCCGAGTCGACCCGCGGTGGCGGATCGAAGGCCTCCGGAGGCACGCCGAACAGGCGCTCGACGTCGTAGCGCCACTGCAGCATCACGCTCAGCCGTCCGTAGTCGGCGGTCGACGGTTCGGCGACGATCCGATCGACCACCTCGGCCTGCAGCATCACGTGCTGGTCGAGCACCCGGTCGGCCACCTCGAGCAGGTGGAACAGGATCGGGCTCGAGATGTTGTAGGGCAGGTTGCCGACGATCCGAAGCCCCCCCGCAGCGGCGCCTGGTGTGTCGAGCGCGGCCAGGTCGACGCGCAGCACGTCGGCCTCGATCACGGTCACCCCCGGCTGGCGGCGCCAACGCTCGGCAAGATCGCGGTCGATCTCGATCACCGTCACGGCCCCCGCGCGCTGCACCAGCGGCCGGGTGAGCGCGCCGAGTCCGGGCCCGATCTCGACGAGCCGGTCCCCCGGCCGCGGGTCGACGGCCGCGACGATGCGGTCGATCAGCGCCGGGTCGGTCAGGAAATGCTGGCCGAAGCGCTTGCGCGCGCGATGCATCAGGCCGGAGGCTCGCGCATTTCGATGTAGGCCCGGGCCCGCAGCTCGCGGATCCAGTCGAGGTAGGCCTCCTCGAACTTCTGCTCGCGCAGCACGTTGCGTGCAAGTTCGCGCTGCTGCCGGGCGTCGAGCACCACCTCGCGGCGCTCGAGCACCTGGATCAGGTGCACGCCGAAGCGGGAGACGACGGGCTCCGAGAGGGCACCGGGCTCCAGCCTCGCCATCGCTTGCTCGAACTCAGGCACGAAGTTGCCCGGCGTGGCCCAGCCCAGGTCGCCGCCCTGCGGCGCGCTGCCGTCTTCGGAGTGCTCGCGTGCGACCTGCTCGAACGGCCGCCCGCCCAGGATCTGGCGCCGGAACTCCGCCAGGCGCCGCAGCGCCGCCTCCTGCGGCGCCTGGGCCGACGGCCGCAACAGGATGTGCCGCACACGGGTCTGCGGCACGGTGAAGGCGGCGCTTTCGCGCTTCTCGGCCAGGCGCAGCACGTGGAAGCCGGCCCCGGTGCGCACCAGGGCCGCCGCGGTCTGCCCGACCTGCAGGCCGCGCACCGCCTCGAGAAACACCTCGGGCAAGCGGTCGGCCGGTCGCAGCCCCAGGCGCCCGCCGTTGTCGCGGGTGGTGGCGTCGTCCGACAGCTCGCGCGCCAGCACCGGGAACGGCTCGCCGGCACGCGAACGGGCCAGCGCCTGCTCGGCCCGGGCCCGTCGCTCGGCCACCTCGGATTCGCTGGCGCCCTCGGGCACCCGCACGAGGATCTGCGCCACGTCGTAGCTGGCCGCGGCGGCCGTCTCGCGCCGGCGCGCTTCCAGCCAGTCCTCGACCTCGCCGTCGGTGATCCGGATGCGCGCTGCCACCTCGCGTTCGCGCACGCGCTCGAGCAGGATCTGGTCGCGCACGTTGCTGCGGAAGCGGCTGAACTCCAGACCCTCGCGGGCCAGCTGGGTTCGCAGCTGCTCGACGGTCAGCTGGTTCTGCGCCGCAACGCTGGCCACCGCCCGGTCGACCTCGGCGTCGTCGACCCGGGTGCCGCTGTCGCGCGCCCAGCTCAACTGCACGCGTTCATCGATCAGCGCGTCCACGACCTGCTGGCGCAGCCGGCCTTCGGGCGGCAACGGGCGGTTGGCACGCCGCGCGTCCTCGCGGATCCGCGCCAGTCGGCCCTGCACCTCGGCCGCGGTGACCAGGTCCTGGTTGATGACCGCCACGATGTAGTCGCCTGGTCGCGGCGCCGTGGCAGCGGACTGGGCCAGCGCGACGCCGCCGGCCAGGGCCGAGGAGGCCAGCAGCCAGGTCGCCAGCGCACGGGCCACGCGGGAACGGAGGTTCATCGGGTCAGGGCTTCGGCAAAGGGGCTCGCGGCGTCCGGCGCACCCCGTTCACGCAGCAATCGATAACCCGGCACATTGTCCTTCAAGACCTGAAGCGGATTGGAGCCCAGTCGCGACAGGCCGACGAGCTCGAGTTGCAGCAGCAAGCGGGTGGTGGCCTCGCTGCGGCCGGTCGACAGCCGCTCGGCGACGATGCGGCCGATCCAGCACCCGGAGTCGATCTCCACGCCCAGGATCGAGTCGGTGACACGGCTGTCACGCAGGCTGTAGTTCAGGCGCCCGACGCCATACCAGGTCGGCCGGCAGTCACGGCCCGTGGCGGCGCGCCCGCCGACGATCCCGTCGAGCGCCGGCGCGCTGAAGGTCCGCCCAATGGCAGCCGGGCCGGGGCCCGCGATCGGCCACTGCCAGCCGAACTCGACCTGCTCGGTCAGGTCGCGCGTGAAGCGGTAGTTCACGTTGACGGTGCGGAACGCACCGGGGAAGTGGCGCAGGCCGACCACGGTGCGCACGGCCCCGCCGACGGCCGGGCTGTACTGGACGGCGGCGTCGAAATGCCAGTTCGGCACCAGCCCGGTCGAGCCGGCCACGAGCAGGTCAGACAGGCGTTCGGTGACCGGCTCCCCCTCGGGGGTCACCCGCTGGTCCCGGGCCAGCAGCCGCTGGGCCACCCCGAGTCGCAGCAATTCCGCGCCGGAGGCGCTGTCGACCACCCGCGAGGTGACGCCCGCCGTCAGCTGGTCGGTGTCGGACACGCGGTCCACGCCGACGAACGCGTTCTCGGCGAACAGCGCCTCGAAGTTGAAGTCCCGCCCGGCCGTGTCGAACAGCGGGTACGCGGACTGGTCGCGGAACGGCGTGCGCACCCACAGAAGCCTCGGCTCGAGCGTCTGCTGCGAGGCGCGTCCGAAGAACTGGGCCTCGCGCTCGAGCACCCAGCTCGCATCGAGGCTGGCCGTCGGGACGACCCGGCGACGCCATCCCGCGTCGCCGACCCCGACGCCGATCCCGGCGGCCGCGCCGGGGTCGGCATCGAGCCGGTAGCCGGCCGCGTTCGCGGCCAGCTTGGGAACCAGTCGGAAGCCCGGGGTGGTCCAGGGTCGGCTGACCGACGCGATCGCATGCACCCGGTCGCCCGTCGGCCGCGCCGGGTCGGCCTGATCGCGCGGCAGCGTGAAGCGGTTGAACTCGGCCTCGACCTCGGCCACCAGGCCGGCGAAGGCGGTCGGCTGCCATCCGAGGCCCAGCTGCGGACTGCGCTGGTAAGGCGCCACGATGCGGCTGGCCAGGTCCGTCGCCTGCAGCACCTGCCAGCGCTGCGCGCGCGCATAGGCGGTGGCGTTGCCGAAGCGCCGGGACAGCGCGAACTCGCTGGGCAGCAGACGCGGCGTCGGGCTCGTGTTCGAGCGCGGGAAGTCCTTCCAGTAGTCGTCGTCGGACACCCGCATCCACACCGCGCGATAGTCCAGGTCGCCGGGCAGGATCCCATCGTGCTGCAGCGCCGCCGCGTGACGCTGGCCGCCCGTCAGTTCGTCGCGCGGCAGCACCTCGAGGTCGACGATGCCCCGGTGCTCGCGCAGGAGGTAGCGGAACTCACCGTCGAGGCCGACGCCGCGGCGCGTGATCAGGCGCGGGGTGAGGGTCGCATCCAGGTCGGGGGCGATGTTCCAGTAGAACGGCACGGTCAGCTCGAGGCCGCTCTTGGTGTCGAGGTTGATCGTCGGGGGCAGCCACCCCGACTTGCGCGCGCTCGTCAGCGGGAAGCTCAGCACCGGCAGTGCCAGGATCGGCACGCCCTGGAAGCGCAGCACCGCGCCCTCGGCGATGGCCTCGTTGGCCTCGAAGTCCATGCGCACCGAGCTCATGCTCAGCAGCCAGGCCGGGTCGCCGCTGCCGTCGATCGGGCAGCTGGTGTACGTGGCCCCGATGGCCTGCGCCCGGCCCTCGCCGAGCAGGTCCAGCCGCTCCGCGGTGCCCCCGCCACCGGCCAGGTCGAAGAAGTACGTCGGCGACAGAAGGCTGCCCACGCGCGAGTCCAGGTCGAACTCGAAGCGCTCGCCGGCGAAGGCATTGCCCTGCTGCCGGGCCCGCACGGCGCCTTGCGCTTCGACCCGCCCGTCGGCGGCGTCATAGGTCAGCCGGTCGGCACGCACCTCGAGCTCGCCGCGCCGCAGCCGGACCTGGCCACTCGCCTCGGTGCGTCCGTCGGGAACGCCGACCAGACGGTCCGCCTCGAACACGATGGGGGCCGCGTCGTCCGGCGTCGACGCGACGGGTGGCGGGCGCGGCGGCGCGAGGGTCGGACCCCGGTCCGGCAGCGCGGGCTGGGCCCCTGCGCCCAGGGTGCCCGCCAGACCCGCCATCAGCGCGAAGACGCCACGCGCGACGCGGCCGTGCAGGGCAATGACGACGCGGGCAGGCAGGCTCATCCAGGGGCGGGGCGGTCGTCGTCGTGGGCAGCCGCGGCGGGCGGCATGCGACGCTCGGCCTCGTCCGCAGCGCGTCGGGGCGCGATTCCTACAATTCATTATCCATGAGCCCCCCTGCCGACACGCCCACGATCCCCTGGCCCGACGCCGCCCGGCGGGCCGCCTTCGATGACTGGTTCGAGGCGGCGTCGCGCCGGCACGGGCTCGATCCCGCCACCTTGCGCCTGGCCTCGGCGGACGCGAGCTTCCGGCGCTACCTGCGCGTCGACGGCGCCCCCGGTTCCGAGCTCGCCAGCGCGATCGTGATGGACGCGCCGCCTGCGCTGGAAGACGTGCGGCCGTTCATCGCGGTCGGCCAGATCCTGCGCGACGCGGGCGTCGGCGTGCCGGCGGTGCTGGACTCGGCCGTCGACTCGGGATTCCTGCTGCTGCAGGACCTCGGTCAGCGCCCGATGCTGCGCGAGCTGCAAACCGCGGCCGCTGCCGGCGATGCACGCCGTTGCGACGGGCTGATGCGCGAGGCCATCGAGACGCTGGTGCAGCTGCAGGCCCGCGCGCAAGGGTCGGCGCTGCCGCCCTACGACGACGCCCTGCTGCGACGCGAACTGCAGCTCTTTCCCGACTGGTGCGTGGCGCGCGAACTCGGTGCGGCCTGGGGCGAGCGCGAACTCGGCCTGTGGCAGCCGGTGGCCGACCGCCTTGTCGCCAGCGCGCTGAGCCAGCCGACGGTCTTCGTGCACCGCGACTTCATGCCGCGCAACCTGATGGTGGGCGAGGCCCCAGCCCCCGCGATCGGCGTGCTCGACTTCCAGGACGCGGTGCGCGGTCCGATCACCTACGACGTCGTGTGCCTGCTGCGCGATGCGTTCATCGGCTGGGACGAGGAGCGCGAGATCGACTGGGCGGTGCGTTACTGGCAGCAGGCCCGTGCGGCCGGACTGCCGGTCGACGACGACTTCGGCGAGTTCTGGCGGGCGCTCGAGTGGATGGGCGTGCAGCGCCACCTGAAGGTGCTGGGCATCTTCTGCCGCCTGAAGCACCGCGACGGCAAGCCGGCCTACAGCGCCGAGCTGCCCCGGTTCTTCGGCTACGTCCATCGGGTGGCCGTGCGCTACCGCGAGCTCGCACCGCTGGTCAGGCTGATCGAGCCGCTGATGGGCGAACGGCGCCTCGAGGCCTTCTACTGAAGCCGCAACCGCCGCGCGGCCGCGGATCTGCGGCTGAGGGACCCGGTGCTTGATCCAGCGCAAGGCCAGGACCTCGCCGCGCGCGTGTGGTTGATGCGCCGCAACCGCACCGCCCCGGGCACGTCGTCAGATGCGGGTTCGCTACCCGCGGAGGCTCGACATGCACGCCCTGAAAGACTTCCTGACCACGGACTACGGCCTGATGAGCGCCGCCGTCATCGTCATCACCCTGGCCATGGGCGGCTACTTCACGTGGTTCTTCCGAAAGCACATCCGCGAGGATCTCGAGCGCCACCAGCGCGGACAGTGACGCGCCACCGGCGCAGGCCGTCGGGCGCTACCGGCCCGCGCCGCATCACGGCGACGGCGCCGCCGCGCGTCAGGGGTGCGCCGCCATGACCTGCGCCACCGCGGCCGTCAGCCGCCTCGCGTAGCCCAGGTGCAGGAACTCGTTGGGGCCGTGAGCATTGCTCTTCGGCCCCAGCACCCCGCACACCATCATCTGCGCGGCCGGGAATCCCTGCTGCAGCATGTTCATCAGCGGGATCGTGCCGCCCTGGCCGATGTAGCCGCACGGCGCGCCCCAGTGCGCGCGAGACGCGTCGTCGAGCGCACTCGCGAGCCACGGGGCCAGGCGCGGTGCGTTCCAGCCGGTGGCCCCCTGTGCACCGACGCGCCCGTCGGGCTCGAAGGTCACGCGGGCGTTGTACGGTGCGTTGTCCTCGAGCACGCGCTTGAGCGTCTGCGCCGCCTCGTTTCCGTCGACCAGCGGCGGCAGGCGCAAGCTGAGCTTGAACGCGGTCTGCGGCCGCAGCACGTTGCCGGCATTCGAGAGCTCGGGCAGGCCGTCGACCCCGGTGACCGACAGCGTCGGCGCCCAGGTGCGGTTGATCAGCGCCTCGACCGGGTCGGTGGTCATCGGCAGGGCCGGCTGGCCGTCGGCCCCGCACGTCCAGGGAAAGCGCTTCCAGACGGCGTCCCCGAGGATCGCGGCGGTGGCACGCGCCTGCTCGAGGCGCTCGGCCGGCACTGCGCAGTGGAAGCTCTCCGGCAGCAGCCGGCCGGAGCGGCTGTCCTCCAGGCGGTCGAGCACCTGGCGCAGGATGCGGAAGCTCGACGGCACGACGCCGCTCGCGTCGCCCGAGTGCACGCCCTCGGTGAGGATCTCCACCCGCAGCACGCCGGTGACGTTGCCGCGCAGGCTGGTGGTGAGCCAGAGCTGGTCGTAGTTGCCCGCGCCGCTGTCGAGGCAGACCACCAGGCTGACGTTGCCCAGGCGCTCGCGCAGCGCATCGAGGTAGGGCGGCAAGTCGGGGGAGCCCGATTCCTCCGAGGTCTCGATCAGGCCGACGCAGCGCGGGCGCTGCAGGCCCTGCGCGTCGACCGCCTCGATCGCGGCGATCGCCGCGTAGATCGCATACCCGTCGTCGGCGCCGCCACGGCCATACAGCAGCCCGTCCTCGACCTTGGGCGTCCAGGGCCCGAGGTCACGCCGCCAGCCGTTGAACTCCGGCTGCTTGTCGAGATGCCCGTACAGGCAGATCGTCGGCGCGTCGGGGGCATCGCCGCCGGGCCGGGTCGAGGGCACCTCGAAGAAGATCACCGGCGTGCGGCCCTCGAGGCGGATGACCTCGAGCTTCAGGCCCGGCACGCGGCGGCGCTCGACCCAGGCCGCGGCATCCCGAACCACCCGGTCGATCAGGCCGTGCGACTGCCAGTCCCGGTCGAACAGCGGGCTCTTCGCCGGCACCGCGATGTAGTCGACCAGCGCCGGCAGGATCGCCTCGTCCCACTGCCGGGCGGTGTGTCGGGCGAGTTCGGCCGGGTCGGCCGCGGGGCGCGGGGCGTCGAGCACGGTGGACATGGAGGGTCCTTTCGCGAGTCGTTTCGGGCAGGGACGGCCTGGCATGCGACGCCGGGCGCCGTGGTCGCGCCCGGGCGTGCAGGCCGGCGGGCGGGCGCATCATCGCGCGAATCCCGAGGACCCGGGTGGGGACGGGGTCGGTGTGGGGGCAGGTCAGGCCGGGCGCACCGCGGCCAGCCAGGCCAGCAACGCGGCGAGGACCTCCTCGCGCTCGGGCTCGTTGAAGATCTCGTGCGCCAGCGCCGGGAATTCCCGCGCGGTGAGTCGATCGGCCGGCGCCGCGGCCGCGAACGTGCGTGAACCGCGTGGGGCGACGCAGCGGTCGGCCCCGCCCCACATCAGCAGCGTGGGCGTGGGCCAGCGGGCGGCGCGACCGCGTGCGAACGCCCCAGCCCCGAGGATGAATGACGCGAGCCGCGGCGTGATGCGGTCGTGCACCAGTGGGTCGGCCTCGTAGGCCGCCACCACCGCGGGGTCGCGCGAGATCCAGCTCGGCGACAGCCCGTTGGCCACGGCCGCCGACGGCGCGAGCCAGCGCCCGAGCGCGACTTGCAGGCGCTGACCGAGGCCGAGGTCGGCGGCCAGCGCGGGGGAGCTGAGCACCAGCGCATCGACCGGCCGCCACCAGGCCGCACGCCGACCCTCGGGACGCGTCGCCTCGGCCACGAAGCGCGCCGCCACCGCGCCCCCCATGCTGTGGCCGAGCAGCACCGAGGGGCCACCGCGGCGGCTTCGGGTGGCCGCGAGCACGCGGCCGAGGTCGCGCAGCACACGCGCCAGCCCGCGGCGGCGAGGCGCAAGGCCAGGGCGTCGTAGCGTTCGGTGTGCTCGCCCAGGCCGTGGACGACGTGAACCGTGCCCAGCGGCTCGTCGCGCTGGGCGAGCCACTCGCGCACGTGAAGCACGAGGCCGTCCTCGGCGCGCAGGCCCTCGGGCCAGTCGAGGATCGCGGCGCCGGCCTGTGTCATTGGACGGTCCATGGGGTCAGCGTTCTCCCTCGCGGTAGGGCTTCATCAACGCCTGCAGATCGGCGGCACGGCGCGCCAGTCGAGGAGCGCGGCGCCGGCCTGTGTCATTGGGCGGTCCATGGGGTCAGCGTTCTCCCTTGCGGTAGGGCTTCATCAGCGCCTGCGGGTAGGCCGCGCGGCGCGCCATCACCACCAGCGCGACGATCGCCATCGCGTAGGGCAGCATGAGGTAGACCTGGTACGGGATGTCGAGCACGCCGCCGCCGGCCTGCTGCAGGCGCAGCTGCAGCGCGTCGAAGAACGCGAACAGCAGTGCACCGAACAAGGCCTTGCCCGGTCGCCAGCTGGCGAACACGACCAGCGCGACGCACACCCAACCGCGCCCGTTGACCATCGAAAAGAAGAAGGCATTGAACGCCGACAGCGTGAGGAAGGCCCCTGCCACGCCCATGAGCGCCGAGCCAGCCATCACCGCGCCGATGCGCAGACGCGCCACCGACAGCCCCTGGCCCTCGGCAGCCGCCGGGTTCTCGCCGACCATGCGCACCGCCAAGCCGAGCGGCGTGCGCGCCAGGCCCCAGGCCACCAGCGGCACCAGGAGCAGCGCCAGCGCGGTCAGCGCGGTCTGGTCCTGCAGCACCGGCACCGGCAGCCAGGACATCGGCTCGAAGGTCTCGGCGCGTGGCGGTGACTCCACCTTGGGGAAGGTGACCCGGTAGGCGTAGCTGGCCAGGCTCGTGGCCAACAGCGTGATGCCCAGCCCCGCGACGTGCTGGGACAGCGCCAGGCTCACTGTGAGCCAGCCATGCAGCAACCCGAACGCCGCGCCGACCGCCGCGGCCGCGGCGACGCCGAGCCACAGCGAATGGCCGGCAAGGCCGAGCTGGTGGGCCGTGACCCAGCCGGCAAAGGCGCCGGCCACCATGATCCCCTCGATGCCGAGGTTGAGCACGCCGGCGCGCTCGCACAGGAGGACCCCCAGCGTGCCCAGGATCAGCGGTGTGGCGATGCGCAGCACCGACGACCAGAAGGCCGCGTTGGTGAGCAGGTCCAGCAGGTCGGCCATGTCCAGTCGGGCTCAGCGCGGCTCAGGCCCGGCCGAAGCGCACGCGGTAGCGGGTGAGCATCGCCGCCACCAGCACCGAGATCAGCGCGACGGCCACGATCACGTCGGCGATGAAGCTCGGCACCGTGACGGCGCGGCTCATGCTGTCGGCCCCCACCAGTACCCCCGCGACGAACACCGAGGCGACCACCACGCCCAGCGGGTGCAGCCCGGCGAGCATGGCCACCACGATGCCGCTGTAGCCGTAGCCTGGCGACATGTCGAGCGTGACGTAGCCGGCGCGGCCGGCCACCTCCACCACGCCGGCGAGACCCGCCAGCGCGCCGGACAGCAAGGCCACCTTCACGACCACCGAGCGCACCGGCAGTCCCGCGAAGGCCGCGGCCCGCGCGTTCGCCCCGACCGCGCGGATCTCGAGGCCGAACGCAGTGAAGCGCAGCACCGCCCACAGCACGACCCCGAGCCCCAGCGCCACCAGCAGCCCGCTGTGTACGCGGCTGCGCTCGATGAGTTGGTCGAACTGCAGCGCGTCGGCGATCGCCACGCTCTGCGGCCAGCCCATCGCGGTCGGGTCCTTCATCGGGCCGTCGAGCATTGCCGAGACGAACAGCAGCACGATGAAGTTCAGCAGCAGCGTGGTGACGACCTCGTCGACTCCCAGGCGGCTCTTGAGCAGCGCCGGGCCGAGCAGCAGGGCCGCGCCGGCGACCATCCCGGCCGCCGCCATCAGCGGCATCAGCACCCAGGCCGGCCCGGCGAACCCCGCCCCGCCGTGCAGCCCGCCGACCGCCACCGCCGCCAGCGCGCCGACATAGAGCTGCCCCTCGCCGCCGATGTTGTAGAGCCGCGCCCGGAACGCCACGGCCGCGGCGAGCCCGGTGAGGATGAGCGGCGTGGCGCGGGTGAGCGTCTCGGTGAGCGCGAAGCGCGAGCCGAAGCCGCCCTCGATCAGCAACCAGTACGCCCGACCGACCGGCGCGCCCGCCCAGGCCACCAGCAGCGAGCCGACGGCGAGCGTGAAGGCGATCGCGCCCAGCGGGGCCAGCACCGCCGCCGCGCGCGACACCTCGGTGCGCGGCTCAAGGTGCATGGGTCACCTGTGCCGCGGCCGACCGCGTCGGCAGCCCCGCGGCCGTGGGCGCCGCGGGGTCGGCGCCGGCCATCGCCAGGCCGATCGACTCGCGGGTCCAGTCGACGGGGGGGCGGGGCACGCCCAGCCGGCCGCGATGCAGCACCGCGATGCGGTCGGCCAGCGCGAACAGCTCGTCGAGGTCGTCGCTGATCAGCAGCACCGCGCTGCCGCGCGCGGCGGCGTCGAGCAGCTGCCGGTGCACGTAGGCCACGGCGCCGACGTCCAGGCCCCAGGTCGGCTGGTTGGCCACGATCAGCCGGGGCGTGGCGGGCCGGGCGGGGTCGTGCGCGCCGCACAGCGCGCGCCCCAGGATCAGTTTCTGCAGGTTGCCGCCGGACAGCCGACGCACGGGCATGTCGAGCCCCTGCCCCTCGGTGCCGCGCACGTCGAAGCGCTCGACCAGGGCGCGGGCGTGCCCGATCGCGTCGCCGCGGCGCAGCCAGCCGCGGCGTGAGAAGCGCGGGTGCCGCACGTGCTCGAGAACGGCGTTCTCCCACACCGACAGGTCGCCGACCGCGCCGACGCCCTGGCGGTCCTCCGGGACGCGAGCCACCCCGCGGGCCAGCCAGGCGGCCGGGCGCGCCGGCGGCAGGTCGTCACCCAGCCTCACGGTGCCCGAGTCGAGCGCCCGCTCGCCGCACAGCACCTCGGCCAGGGCCTGCTGGCCATTGCCGGAGACCCCGGCGATGCCGACCACCTCGCCAGCGGCCAGCGCGAGGTCCACACCCTCGAGCAGACGCTGTCCCTGCGGACCAAGCACCGTCGCAGCCGCCAGCACGCAGACCGGCACTGGTGGCGCCACGGCCGGCGGCCCGGAGGCGCCCGGCGGCGTGGCATGCACGGGCGACGCAGCCGCCGCTTCACGGCGCCGCTGCACCGTCGTCACCTCGCGCCCGACCATCAGGCTCGCCAGCCGCGCCGGGTCCAGCCCCGGCTCGACGGGAAGCGTCGCGACCAGGCGGCCACCGCGCAGCACCGCGACCCGATGCGACACGCGCAGCACCTCGTCGAGCTTGTGGCTGATGAAGATCACGGCCAGGCCGCCAGCCACCATCTGGGCCAGGGTGGCGAACAGCGACTCGCTCTCCTGCGGCGTCAACACCGCGGTGGGCTCGTCGAGGATCAGAGCCTTCGCACCGGCCCCGCGACCGACGGTGACCAGGGCCTTGAGGATCTCCACGCGCTGGCGCTCGCCCACGCTCAGGTCGCCCACGCGAGCCTCGGGATCGACCGCCAGCCCGAAGCGCCGTGCCGTCTCCAGCAGGCGAGCGCGACCGGCGGCGCGGCGGGTGAACGGCTGCCACAGCGGCTCGGTGCCGAGCATCACGTTGTCCAGCACCGACAGGTTGTCGGCCAGCGTGAAGTGCTGGTGAACCATGCCGATGCCGGCATCGCGCGCGGCGCGCGTGTCGCCGGGCGGCAATCGGCGACCGAGCACCTCGACATGACCGCCGTCGGGCACGTAGTGGCCGAACAGGATCGACACCAAGGTGCTCTTGCCCGCCCCGTTCTCGCCGAGCAGCGCCAGCACCTCACCGGCGCCAACCTCCAGCGAGATGGCGTCGTTGGCCAGCAGCGTGCCGAATCGCTTCGTGACGTCGACAAGCTTGAGCACCTGCATCGGGGTCATTCTCGGGGATCCGCATGACCCCGGGCCGCGCGGCGCGCGGGCGCTCGGGCATGCTTCGAGGGATGCATGCTTCCTCGCGACGGACCCGCCTGGGCCTGGGCCTCGCGCGCCACCGGGTGCGCCGCGAGGCGTTTCGGCTGGGCGCGCGCCGGGTGGTGCCGAGCCTGCCGGCGATGGCGGCCTGGGGCGTCGTGACCGGCGTGGCCATGGTCAAGGTCGGGCTCGAACTGCTGCCGGCGCTGGGCATGACCTTCATCGTGTACTCCGGCACCTCGCAGCTGACGGTGCTGCCGCTGTTGGCCGCTGCCACCGGGGTGTTCGCGATGACGGCCGCCGCAGCCGTGGCGAACCTGCGCTTCGTGGTCTACAGCGCGCTGCTGTCCCGCCACCTGCGCCGCGTGCCGCTGGGCCTGCGGCTGGCGACCGGCTTCTGGACGATCGACGGCCCGGTGGCCGCCTTCCTGGAACAGCAGCGCCAGGGACGGCTGGTGCAGCGGGTGGCCTTCCTGAACGGCGCCAATGCCTTGACGGCGGCGGTGTGGTGCGCGAGCTCGGTCCTCGGCATCGCACTGGGTGCCGCGCTGCCGATGGGTGCCGAACTCGCCTACATCGGCCTGCTGGCGCTGTTCGGCATCACCGTGCCGATGCTCGTCGGCCGGCCGGCGTGGGCCGCCGCGCTGGCCAGTGTGGCCGTGGCCCTCGCGGGTGCGGACTGGCCGCACCGGCTGGGCACGTTCGCGGCGGTGCTGGCCGGCGTGGCGGCGGCACTGTGGGCCGGTCGGCGATCGGGGGTCGGATGAGCCGGCCCGGCTGCACACGATCGCGCCTCCCGGCACACGGTCTGTGCAGGGGGATCGCGTGAACCTGACGTCGCTCGAGGTGTGGCTGCTGATCGCGGCACTCGCCGGCGTCACGCTGGTGGCGCGCAACTTCTTCCTGGTGCTGCCGCCGCGCTGGCAGCCGCGGGGCACGGTCGAGCAGGCGCTGCGTGTCGCACCCCTGGCCGCGCTGCTCGCGATCACCGTGCCCGAGATCGTGCGGGACCTGCCGATGCGGGTGGCCGTCGCGCCGGACTGGAGCGCGGCGCTGCTGGGGGTGGCGAGCGACCCACGCCTGGCCGGCGCGCTCGCCTTGGTGGTGGTGGCGCGCGCGACCCGCCGCGCGCTGTGGGGGCTCGCGGCCGGCGCTGGCGCGTATCTCGCCCTGCTGGCCATCCCGCGCTGAACCGGGACCACGGGCCGCACTCCGCACTGGGCCCCGTCCTGGCACAGGCCCGGGCGTCGATCGGCGCGGGCTGGCCGGGCGCCTCGGCGCGTCACGCGCCCAGCCGGTCGGCCAAGGCGCCAAAGTCACCGACCGCGAGGTCGAAGTCGGCCGGCTGCCAGGGCTCGCGCGGACCGCCCGGGCCCCACTCGAGCGGACGGTCGACGTACGCCGTGCGCAGCCCGCAGGCCGCCGCCGCGCGCAGGTCGCTCGGGTGCGCGGCCACCATCATCACCTGCTGGGGCGGCAGGTCGAGGAGCCG
>JALOSQ010000188.1 GCA_025458335.1 Ideonella sp. | reverse complement strand
CCAGATCCGCGTCGTGCCGCCGCCCGAGATGGTGGCCAACCTGCGCGCCGGCAACATCGACGGCTTCCTCGGCCCCGACCCCTTCAACCAGCGCGCGGTGTTCGAGGAGGTGGGCTTCATCCACGTGCTGACGCGCGACCTCTGGGACGGCCACCCCTGCTGCGCCTTCGGCACCAGCCAGGCCTTCATCCAGAGCAACCCCAACACCTTCATCGCGCTGTACCGCGCGGTGCTGACCGCCGCGGCGATGGCGCGCGAGGCGCGCAACCGCGAACTGATCGCCAAGGTCATCAGCCCGCAGGCCTACCTGAACCAGCCCGAGACGGTGGTGGCCCAGGTGCTCACCGGCCGCTTCGCCGACGGCCTCGGCAACGTGCAGAACGTGCCGCAGCGTGCCGACTTCGACCCCATTCCCTGGCAGAGCATGGCCGTGTGGATGCTGACGCAGATGAAGCGCTGGGGCTACATCAAGGGCGACGTCAACTACAAGCAGATCGCCGAGCAGGTGTTCCTGCTCACCGATGCCCGCCGGCACATGGCGGCGCTGGGCCAGAGGGCGCCGGGCGGCAGCGGCTACCCCAAGTTCACGATCATGGGCAAGGTGTTCGACCCGGAGCGCGCCGCGGCCTATGCCGACAGCTTCGCGATCCGTCGCGCGGCCAGCTGAGGGCGACGGCATGACCACCTGGATGCGCGGCGACGGCCCGCGGGCGGCGCTGCTGTCGCTGCTGCTGCTGGGCCTGCTGCTGGGCGTGTGGCACCTGGCCACGGTGGGCACGGCTGCCCCCGCGGCGGCGCCGGCCGCCGGCCTCACGCCCGAGCAGATCGAGTACCTCAAGCTGATGGGCAAGGACCCGACGGCCGAGGCCGGCCCGGTGGCGCGCAGCGGCTTCCCGACGCTGACGCAGATGGGCGAGGTGCTGTGGCAGCACGCGCAGAGCCCCTTCTACGACAACGGCCCCAACGACAAGGGCCTGGGCCTGCAGCTCGCGCACTCGCTGGGCCGCGTGGCCATCGGCTTCGCGCTCGCGGCGCTGGTGGCCGTCCCGCTGGGCTTCGTCATCGGCATGAGCCCGCTGATCTACCGCGCGCTCGACCCGTTCATCCAGGTGCTCAAGCCCATCTCTCCGCTGGCCTGGATGCCGCTGGCCCTGTACACGATCAAGGACAGCAGCACGAGCGGCATCTTCGTGATCTTCATCTGCAGCCTGTGCACCATCCTGACCGGCATGCGCATCAGCATGGGCATCGCCTGGCTGGTGATCGTGGCCGCCGAGATGCTGGTGGGCGGCACGGGCATCGGCTACTTCGTCTGGAACGAGTGGAACAACCTGAGCCTGCCCAACGTGATCGTCGCGATCCTCGTGATCGGCGTGGTGGGCATGGCGCTGGACCTGGTGTTCGCCAGGCTGCAGAAGGCGGTGACCTATGCGGACTGATCACCCCCGTAGCGCCTTCGGCGCTCCCCCTCGAGGGGGCGCCGCCGGCGGCCCGGCGAAGCCGGTTCCGCGGCGGCTGCTTGGAAAGGCTTCTGCATGAGCGCGGTCGAGTTCCTGAAGGTCCAGGGCCTCGGCAAGACCTACCCCGGCGCCGCCGAGCCCGTCTTCGACGGCGTCAACTTCGACATCGCCGAGGGCGAGTTCGTCTGCATCATCGGCCACAGCGGCTGCGGCAAGACGACGATCCTCAACGTGCTGGCGGGGCTGGAGACTGCCAGCGAGGGCCACGTGTTCATGGACCGCCGCGAGGTGGCGGGCCCCAGCCTGGACCGCGGCGTGGTGTTCCAGGGCCACGCGCTCATGCCCTGGCTCACGGTGCGCGGCAACATCGCCTTCGCGGTGCGCAGCAAGTGGCCCGAGTGGAGCCGCGCGCAGGTCGACGCGCACGTGCAGAAGTACGTGGCGCTGGTGGGCCTGGCCACGGCCATCGACAAGAAGCCGAGCCAGCTGTCGGGCGGCATGAAGCAGCGCGTGGGCATCGCGCGCGCCTTCGCGATCCAGCCGCGCATGCTGCTGCTCGACGAGCCCTTCGGCGCGCTCGATGCGCTGACGCGCGGCACGATCCAGGACGAGCTGCTGCGCATCTGCGCCGAGACGCGGCAGACGGTGTTCATGATCACGCACGACGTCGACGAGGCCATCCTGCTCGCCGACCGCATCCTGCTGATGAGCAACGGCCCGCAGGCGCGTGTGGCCGAGATCGTGCGCAACACCATGGGCCGCGAACGCACGCGCGCCACGCTGCACCACCAGCCGCAGTACTACCCGCTGCGCAACCACCTCGTCGACTTTCTCGTCGCGCGCAGCGAAGGCCTGTCGCACGGCCGCGCGCCCGCGGTGCCGATCGAGGTGAGCCCCGGAACTTCCGACCCCGAACCCCGACCCGTCCAAACCCCGTCCCTCAGGAGAATCGCATGAGCCGCCTCGAAGTCACCGAGAAGATCGTCGCCACGAAAGTGGCCAAGGGCCTGAAGTGGGCCGATGTCGCCCAGCAGGTGGGCCTGAGCAAGGAGTGGGTCACGGCCGGCTGCCTGGGCCAGATGACCTTCGACGACACGCAGGCCGCCACGCTGGCGAAGATCTTCGACCTCACCGAGGCCGAGACGCAGTCAGTGGCTCAAGGTCGTGCCCTACAAGGGCAGCCTGCCCACCAGCGTGCCGACCGATCCGCTGATCTACCGCTTCTACGAGCTGGTCAACGTCTACGGCACCACGTTCAAGGAGCTGATCCACGAGGAGTTCGGCGACGGGATCATGAGCGCGATCGACTTCCGCATGGACCTGCAGCGCGAGGCCGACCCCAAGGGCGACCGCGTGAGCATCACGATGAGCGGCAAGTTCCTGCCCTACAAGACCTACTGACCAGCGGCCGGGTTCGCACCGAACCGGCCTCGGGGCATCGCGCCGACGCGGCGAGCCCGCACCCGCGGGCGGCCCTTCCGACGGGCTGACCGCCAACCTTGTTTCACTGACATCCAGCGAGCCGACATGACCGACTCCACGCCCGAGCGCACCACCGCTTCGTCGATCTCCGCCGAATCCACCGCGCGCGGCCGCCGCACCGCGATCAAGGCCGGCGTTGCCGGTGCGCTTGCCGCGCCGATGATCGCCCGCGCGCAGCAGACCTTCAACTGGAAGATGACGAGCGCCTATGGCAAGGGTTCGCCCTTCTACATAGACGGGCCCGGCAGCGCCACCGACCTGGCCCGCCGCATCGAGGCGATGTCCAACGGCCGCATCAAGATCCAGGTGTTCGGTGCCGGCGAACTGATCCCGGCGCTCGAAGGCTTCGACGCGGTGCGAGCCGGCACGGTCGAGATGAACCATGCCAACGCGTACTTCTGGACCGGGCGGACAGCGGCCGCCCAGTACTTCACCGCGGTGCCGTTCGGCCTGAACTTCCAGGGCATCAACGGCTGGCTGTACGACGGCGGCGGGCAGGCGCTGTACGACGAGGTCTACGCGCCGTTCGGCCTCAAGGGCCTCGCCTGCGGCAACACCGGTGTGCAGATGACCGGCTGGTTCAAGAAGGAGGTCAAGACCATCGATGACCTCAAGGGCCTGAAGATGCGCATTCCGGGCCTGGCCGGGCGCGTCTACGCCGCCCTCGGCGTCGATGTCCGCCTGCTGCCGGGCGGCGAGATCTTCCCGGCGCTCGAGCGCGGGGTCATCGATGCCGCCGAGTTCGTCGGCCCCTTCCTCGACCGCCGCCTGGGCCTGCACAAGGCGGCCAAGTTCTACTACACGACCGGCTGGCACGAGAGCGCGACCGTGTCCGAGCTGCTGATCAACAAGGCGGCCTGGGACCGGCTGCCGGCCGACCTCAAGGCGATCGTCGAGAACGCCTCGGCGGCCTGCAACGTGATCAGCGAGGCCTGGTGCCAGCGCAACAATGCGGACGCGATGGACGACCTGATCAAGAACCAGGGCGTGATCGCCCGTCCGCTGCCCGACCCGATCCTCAAGCGGCTGCGCGAGGTCACCAACGACGTGCTGAACGAGGCGGCCGCGAAGGACCCGATGACCAAGAAGGTGCACGACTCGTACATGGCCTACAAGCGCAAGTACGACGCCTGGGCCGCCTACAGCGAAGGTCCGTACCACGACAAGGTCCTGAAGGCCTGACGCCGCGATGAACCCGACGCCTCCAGCCGGCGCAAAACCGGCCGGCGGCGCGCGTCCGCCTGTGTTCGTCGCAGCGGTCGAACGCGTCGTCGACCTCGTCGGCCGCGCCGCGGCCTGGCTCACGCTCGTCGTCGTCGTGCTGATGGCGACCAACGTGTTGTTGCGCTACGCCTTCAGCATCGGCTCGGTGTGGGCCCAGGAGCTCGAGTGGCACCTGCTGGCGCCGATCGTGCTCGTGGGGATGACCTACGCGCTGCAGAAGGGCGACCACGTGCGCGTCGACGTGTTCTACGCCCGCTACAGCGAGCGGGGACGCGCCGCGGTCGACCTGCTGGCGGCCTTGCTGGCGCTGGCTTTGGCGCTGCTCGTGATCCGCTACTCCATTCCCTACGTGCAGCAGTCGTACAGCATCGGCGAGATCTCGCCCGACCCGGGCGGGCTGACCCACCGCTGGGTGCTGAAGTCGCTGATCCCGCTGGGCTTCGCGCTGTTCGGCCTTCAGGCTGCGGCGCAGGCGGTGCAGGCCGGCCTGCGACTGGCGCGGGGAGCGGCGCGATGAGCGTGCAGGAGTGGCTCGCGATCGGCCTCCTGGGCGGTTTCTTCGTGCTGCTGCTGGCCGGCGTGCCGGTCGGCATCACGCTGGCCACGAGCGGCTTCGTGTTCGGCTTCCTCGGCTTCGGCGAGACGCTGTTCAACCTGCTGCCGGCCCGCATCTACGGCGTCGCGGCCAACTACCAGTGGCTGGCGATCCCGCTGTTCGTCTTCATGGGCGTGATGCTCGAGAAGTCTCGCCTGGCCGAGGACCTGCTCGACGTGATCGGTCATCTCGCCGGTGGCCTGCGCGGCGGCATGGCGCTGGGCATCATCGGCGTGGGCGTGCTGATGGGCGCGACCACCGGGATCGTCGGCGCCACCGTCATCACGCTCGGGTTGCTGACCCTGCCGACGCTGCTGCGCCGCGGCTACGACCCGGCAGTGAGCTGCGGTGCGATCTGCGCCTCGGGCACGCTGGGCCAGATCATCCCGCCCAGCCTGGTGCTGATCCTGTTGTCGGACATCATGCAGCAGTCGGTCGGCACGCTGTTCGCCGCTGCGGTGCTGCCCGGGATGATGCTGGCGGCGCTGTACGCCACCTGGATCGTCGTGCTCGGAATGCTGCGGCCCGACGCGATGCCGGCGGTGCCGCAGTCCGAGCGCGATGCGCTCGCGCGCCGAGCGCTGTGGATGCGCGCCCTCAAGGTCGCGCTGCCGCCGCTGTCGCTCGTGCTGGCCGTGCTCGGCTCGATCATTGGGGGCGTCGCCGCGCCGACCGAGGCGGCCTCGATGGGCGCGCTCGGCGCGATCCTGGTGGTGGCGGCGGCCCGCCGCCTCACCCTCGCCGTGCTGCGGGACGTGATGCAGTCGACCCTGCGCATCTCGGCGATGGTGCTGTTCATCCTGATCTGCGCCCAGGTGTTCGGCCTGGCGTTCCGGGGCCTGAACGGCGAGAAGCTGATCGAGGACCTTTTCGCCTTCCTGCCCGGCGGCATCAACGCGGACATCGGCTTCATGCTGCTGCTGATCTTCGTGCTGGGCTTCTTCCTCGAGTGGATCGAGATCAGCTACATCGCGGTGCCGCTGTTCCTCCCGATCTTCGCGGCGGCCGGCGTCGACCCGGTCTGGCTGGCGATGATGATCACGGTGATGCTGCAGACCAGCTTCCTCACGCCGCCGTTCGGCTGGGCGCTGTTCTTCCTGCGCGGGGTGGCCCCACCAGAGATCACCACGCGTCACCTGTACCTCGGGGTCCTGCCCTTCGTGGCGCTGCAGCTGATCGGGGTGTTGCTGGTGTTCCTGTTCCCGGCGATCGCCACCTGGCTGCCGAACGCGATCGGCTGGTGACGCGGTCGGGCCTGGCCCCGAGGGCGCCCGGGCCTGGGCGCTCCAGCCGGTGCGCGGCCTGCGGTGGCGGGAGGCGGGAAGCGGCTCGGCGAGGCCGTCGCACAATGATGCGCCAGCCCCCGAGGACGCGCCCATGCCCCTGACCGCCGAGGCCCGTGGTGTCTACCCGATCGCGCCGACGCCATTCCACGCCGACGGACGCATCGACCCTGCGTCGATCGACCGGCTCGTCGATTTCTATGTCGGCATCGGGTCGACGGGCCTGACCGTACTCGGCCAGCTCGGCGAGGCGGCCAAGCTGTCGCATGCCGAGGGCGTCGACGTCGCGCGGCGGATGATCCGCCGCGCCGGTGCATTGCCGGTGATCGTGGGCGTGTCGGCGCCCGGCTTCGCCGCCATGCGCGAGCTGACGCACGAGGTGATGGCCGCCGGCGCGGCCGGCGTGATGATCGCGCCGCCGAACACGCTGCGCACCGACGACCAGATCGTCGGCTACTACCAGCAGGCGGTCGAGGCGATCGGGGCCGACGTGCCCTTCGTGCTGCAGGACTACCCGCTGACCTTTTCGGTGCAGATGACGCCCGGGGTGATCCGCCGCATCGCGCAGGCGCTGCCCAGTTGCGTGATGCTCAAGCACGAGGACTGGCCCGGCCTCGAGAAGATCTCGGCGCTGCGTGCGTTCGAGCGCGACGGCACGATGCGCCGCATCGCGATCCTGGTCGGCAACAACGGCCTGTTCCTCGACTATGAGCTCGAGCGCGGCGCCGATGGCGCCAACACCGGCTATGCCTTTCCGGACATGCTGTGCGACGTGGTGCGCCTGACGGCCGAGGGCCGTCGCGAAGAGGCGCACGACCTCTTCGATGCCCACCTGCCGCTGCTGCGCTACGAGCAGCAGCCCGGCGTGGGCCTGGCGGTGCGCAAGCACGTGCTGATGCGCCGCGGCCTGCTGGACAGCGCGGCGATGCGCGCGCCGGCGCCGGTGCTGAGCCCCACCGCCCGTGCAGAGGTCGAGCACCTGCTGGCGCGCCTGGCGCGCCATGACCCCCGGGCGCGGGTGGCCGCGGCCGATCCGTCGGGGTCGTCGACGCTGCGCTGATCCGATGGCCTCCCCAGGGGTGTTCCGCATCGGCGCGGGCGCCGGCTACGCCGGGGACCGGATCGACCCCGCCCAGGACCTCGCCGAGCGCGGCGCGCTCGATGCGCTGGTGTTCGAGTGCCTGGCCGAACGCACCATCGCCCTGGCGCAGCTGCGCCGCCGGCACGACCCGTCTGCCGGATACGACCCGCTGCTCGAGCCGCGCCTGCGCGCGGTGCTGCCGGCCTGCATGCGGCGCGGGGTGCGGGTGATCAGCAACATGGGGGCGGCGAACCCGCGCAGTGCAGGCGAGGCCACGATCGGCGTGGCCCGCGCACTCGGCCTCGGGCCGATGCGGGTCGCGGTCGTCACGGGCGACGATGTGCTCGACTGGATGCGTGCGCACCCGGAAACGCCACTGCTCGACCGCGCGCCCGGCGACCCCGCGACGACGGTCGGCGACCTGGGCGATCGCCTCGTCTCGGCCAACGCCTACCTGGGGGCGGACGCGCTGCAGCCGGCGCTGGCCAGCGGTGCCCAGGTCGTGATCACCGGGCGGGTGGCCGATCCGGCGCTGTTCCTGGCGCCGCTCATCCACCACTTCGGCTGGCGCCCCGACGACTGGGACACACTGGG
>JALOSQ010000187.1:5126-6664 GCA_025458335.1 Ideonella sp. | reverse complement strand
GACGCCTTGGCCTTGCCCATGAGCCGCGGCACGAAGGCCAGCACGCCCACCAGCACCAGGGCCAGCACGCCCGCCATCGCCCACAGGGCCTGCTGGAAGCCCAGCCCCTGCAACAGCACGCCGCCCAGGAAGAAGCCGAGGCCCTTCATCGCGTTCTTGCTGCCGGTGAAGAACGCCACCCACTTGAACAGCCGTCCGGAGGCCTCGCCCGCCGTCAGCTTGATCGCCGACTTGCTCGCGGTCTTGGTGAGGTCCTTGGCGATGCCGCACAGCCCCTGCGCCAGCACCACCCAGGCCACGCTGAACGCAGCCGTCCACGAGGGCGACAGCGCCGACAGCAGCAGGAAGCCGGTGATCTGCGTGGCCAGCCCGACGGCCAGCATGCGCGCGATGCCGAACCGCGTGGCCAGCCATCCGCCAATGAGGTTGGCCCCGATGCCCGCGGCCTCGTAGAGCAGGAACAGGAACGCCAGCGTGAAGGGCGAGTAGCCGAGCTTGAAGAAGTGCAGCAGCACCAGCATGCGCAGCGCACCGTCGGTGAGCGTGAACCCCCAGTAGGCCGAGGTGACGAGCGCATAGTTGCGCGTACCGGCGTTCATCACCCAACCCACCCTCAGAGTCCGAGCGACTCCAGGTGGCACGCCAGGTCGACCATCCGGCAGGCGTAGCCCATCTCGTTGTCGTACCAGGCGTAGACCTTGAGCAGCGTGCCGTCGGTGACCATCGTCGACGGCGCGTCGACGATCGAGCTGCGGGTGTCGCGCGCGTAGTCGGCGCTGACCAACGGCCGCTCCTCGTAGCCCAGGATGCCGGCCAGCGGCCCGCCGGCGGCGGCCCTGAACAGCGCATTCACCTCGTCGGCCGTCGTGGCGCGCTGCAGCTCGAACACGCAGTCGGTGAGCGAGGCGTTGAGCACCGGTGCGCGCACCGCGTGGCCGTTGAGCTTGCCCTTGAGCTCGGGGTAGATCAGCGCGATCGCGGTGGCGCTGCCGGTGGTGGTGGGCGCGAGGCTCAGCATCGCGCTGCGGGCGCGGCGCAGGTCCTTGTGCGGCGCGTCGACCACCACGTTGGTGTTGGTCGGGTCGTGGATCGTCGTGATCTGCCCGTGACGGATGCCGATCGCCTCGTGAACCACCTTGACCACGGGGGCCAGGCAGTTGGTGGTGCAGCTCGCCGCGGTGACGATGCGGTGCCGCCCGCGGTCGTAGAGGTGCTCGTTGACCCCGACCACGATGTTGAGCACGTCTCCCACCTTGACCGGGGCGGCGACGATCACGCGCTTCGCGCCGCGATCCAGGTGGCCTTGCAACGTCTCGGGGGTGAGGAGCTTGCCGGTGCACTCGAGCACCAGGTCCACACCGAGGTCACCCCAAGGGATCTCCGCCGCCGAGGGGTGCGCGCCGAACCCGAGGCGCCGGGCGCCGACCCGCACCGCCGCGTCGCCCTCGGCCGCAATGTCCGCGCGCCACCGGCCCTGCACGCTGTCGAAGGCCAGCAGGTGCGCGGTCGCGGCGGCGCCGCCCTTGATTTCGTTGAGG
>JALOSQ010000187.1:0-5115 GCA_025458335.1 Ideonella sp. | reverse complement strand
CCGGCCGATGCGGCCCATGCCGTTGATGCCGACGCGCATCGGTGGACGCTCCAGAACCCTGTTCATGACGCCTGTACGTTTCTACGTTCGTTGAATTCTCGAACTTCGGCGTGACCGCACGATGACAGGTCCACGCGAATCCGACCGGGTGCGATCGCATCGCCCCGGATCGACGGCGGTACGGGGCACGCGGGACAACCCGGGTGACAGACGCCGGCCGCTATGTGACACTTAAGTCACATATGAATGCCGATCTGGATGAAGCCCGACTCGACGCCCTGTTCATGGCCCTGAGCCATGAGGCACGTCGCCGCATCCTCGACCTGTTGAAGCGCGAATCCGGCTGCAACGTGAACCGGGTGTGCGAGTTCTTCGAAGCCGAGATCACCCGCTTCATGGTGATGAAGCACCTGTCGGCGCTCGAACGTGCCGGACTGGTGCACAGCGTGCGCGAAGGTCGCGACAAGCGGCTCTACCTAGACCCCACGCCCCTGCAACTCGTGCACGAGCGCTGGACCACCGAATTCAGCGCGTTCTGGGCCGCCAGGCTGACGCGCCTGAAGTACGCCGCAGAGGGTGCGGACGTGCAACCGTTGACCCCCAGGAGAAAGAAGCACCACCATGGCTGACGCTGTCTTCCGCATCTTCATCAATGCCGACATCCAGCGCGTCTGGCGCGAACTGACCAAGACCGGCGAAGCCCAGGGCGCCGTCTTCAACGCCTGGCTCCACGCCACCGGCTTCGCGCCGGGCGAAGCCATGCAGATGCGCACCGGCAGCGGCAAGTTCGTGATGGTCGTGGGCAACATCGTCGAGTGGAACCCGCCGCACTGCTTCGCGCACACCCACCGGTTCACCCAACACGACGACGCCCCCTGCGAGGTCCGCTATGAACTCAAGTCCGTGGGAAGCGGCGTCGAAGTCACGATGAAGTTGACCGGCCTGCCCGAGGGCACGAAGACAGCCAAGGAGATGACGAGCGGCGCGCCCTCCATCCTCCGCAACCTGAAGGACATCTGCGAAACGGGCCGACCCAAGCTCGGGACTCGGCTGCTGTATGCCGTGTTCGCGCGCATGGAGTTCGTGTTGCCCGCCAAGTGCCGAAGCGAGCACTGGCCGCTGGCCAAGCCCGAACCGATCCGCCGTTGAGGCACTCGCGGCGATCGGGCGCGGCGCGGGGCCGAGCCCGCCGGACGCCCTAGTCCACCGGCGTCAGCTTGGCCACCGACAGCGCCAGCCACTTCATGCCGTGACGGCCGAAGTTGACCTGTGCGCGGGCGTCGTCGCCCTGACCTTCGAGCGTGACGATCACGCCCTCGCCGAACTTGGTGTGGAACACGGTCTGTCCCGACCGCAGGCCGTGGCCGGCGCGCTGGGCTGCGGCCGCGGCCATCGCGGGCGGCGGGGCCGCGGGTGACACCCGGCCCATGCCCACCACCGAGCCCAGCCCGCTGCCGCGCTGCCAGGCCTCCTGGTATTCGCGGGCATAGCCCGAGCCGAAGCCCTGCTGCCTGGGGGTGAGCCACTTCAGCGATGCGTCGGGCAGTTCGTCGAAGAAGCGGCTCTTGATGTTGTAGCGGGTCTGCCCGTGCAGCAGCCGGGTCTGGCTGAAGCTCAGGTACAGGCGCTTGCGCGCCCGCGTGATCGCCACGTACATCAGGCGCCGCTCTTCCTCGAGGCCGTCCATGTCGGACAGGCTGTTCTCGTGTGGGAACAGGCCCTCCTCGAGCCCGGTGATGAAGACCGCGTCGAACTCCAGCCCCTTGGCCGAGTGCACGGTCATCAGCTGCACGGCGTCCTGGCCGGACTGGGCCTGGTTGTCGCCGGCCTCGAGCGAGGCGTGGGTGAGGAAGGCGGCGAGCGGCGACAGGATCTCGCCGGTCTCGGCATCGGGCACGCCGGGCGCGGCCGGCACCGCGGCGGCCTGGCCTGCCGCCGCGTCGACCGAAGCACCTGCCGCAGCGTCGATGGCACCAGCCGTCGAAGAACCGGCAGCGACCTCGTCGACCGGCAGCGCCACCGCGTCCTTGCCGAAGCCCTCCTGCGTCACGAAGGCCTCGGCGGCGTTGACGAGCTCGCCCAGGTTCTCGATGCGTTCCTTGCCTTCCTTCTCGGTGCGGTAGTGCGCCACCAGGCCACTGGCCTCGATGACATGCTCGATGATCTCGCGCAGCGTGAGGCCGCGCGTGGCCTCGCGCATCGCATCCACCAGCGCGATGAAGCCCGCGAGCCCAGCGCCGCCGCGGCCGGTCACGGCGCCGACGCTCTGCCACAGGCTGCGGCCGCTGGCCCGCGCGGCGTCCTGCAGCTGCTCCACCGTGCGCGCGCCGATGCCGCGGGCCGGGAAGTTGACCACCCGCAGGAAGCTGGTGTCGTCGTTCGGGTTCTCGAGCAGGCGCAGGTAGGCCAGCGCGTGCTTCACCTCGGCCCGCTCGAAGAAGCGCAACCCGCCGAACACCTTGTAGGCGATGCCGGCGTTGAACAGCGCGCTCTCCAGCACGCGGCTTTGCGCATTGCTGCGGTAGAGCAGCGCGACCTCGTGCAAGGCCAGGCCCTCGCGGTGCAGCTGGCGGATCTCGTCGAGCAGCCACTGCGCCTCCGCGTAGTCGCTGGTGGCCTCCATCACGCGCACCGGCTCGCCAGCGCCCGCCTCGGTGCGCAGGTTCTTGCCCAGGCGGCGCTGGTTGCGCGAGATCAGCTCGTTGGCGGTGTCGAGGATGTGCCCGAACGAACGGTAGTTGCGCTCGAGCTTGATCACGAAGGGCACGCGGAACTCGCGCTCGAAGTCGGCCATGTTGCCGACCTGCGCGCCGCGGAAGGCGTAGATGCTCTGGTCGTCGTCGCCCACCGCGAACACACTGGTGTGGGGCCCGGCGAACATCTTGAGCCAGGCGTACTGCAGCTTGTTGGTGTCCTGGAACTCGTCGACCAGCAGGTGCCGGAATCGCCGCCGGTAGTGCTCGCGGATCTCCTCGCGGTCGCGCATCAGCTCGTAGGTGCGCAGCAGCAGCTCGGCGAAGTCGACCACGCCCTCTCGCTGGCACTGTGCCTCGTAGGCCTCGTAGATGCGGATCAGCGTGCGGGTGTGCTCGTCGCGGGCCTCGATGTCCCTGGGCCGCAGCGCGTCTTCCTTGCTGCCGGCGATGAACCAGGCGACCTGCTTGGGCACGTAGCGATCCTCGTCGAGGTTCATCGACTTGATCACCCGCTTGACCGCCGAGACGGTGTCGCCCGCGTCGAGGATCTGGAAGCCCTGCGGCAGGCCCGCGACCTTCCAGTGCGCGCGCAGGAAGCGGTTGCACAGCCCGTGGAAGGTGCCCACCCACATGCCGCGCACGGGCACCGGCACCATCGCGCCGAGCCGCGTGAGCATCTCCTTGGCGGCCTTGTTGGTGAAGGTCACCGCCATCACGCCGCCGGGCGAGACCTGGCCGGTGTGGATCAGCCAGGCGATTCGCGTGGTGAGCACCCGCGTCTTGCCCGAGCCGGCGCCGGCCAGGATCAGGGCGGGGCCGGGTGGCAAGGTGACCGCGGCGAGCTGCTCGGGATTGAGGCCCTTCAGCAGCCGGTCGTCGGTGCTGGCGGGCGACGCATCGAGCATCCGCGGATTTTACGGACGCGTTCCCGGGCCTCGTCGGCGTGCCGCGGCAAGACGGTCGCCCGGGCGCCGGGCGCAGGTCCGCGGGCGCCAGGTGGCCCCCCGCGTGAGCGTCGGCGCGGTCGCGACCGGCGGCGGCCGTTCGGGTCGGCCGGTCGGCTCGACGAGCCAGTACACCGGTGCCGGGGCCACCTCGTCCTGGCGGCGCGCCCCGGGGGACGGGAATGCCAGGCTGAGGGGCTCCAGCAGCTCTGGTGCAGCGCCACCCGGCCCGGCGGCCGGCGCCACCGGCCGAGGAGGCGGCGCCGCGGCAGGCATCACGGTCGCGGCGCCCGGCCCGGCAACCGATACCGCCTCGGCCACGGGGGCCTTGGCCGCGACGTCCGCCGACGGGAGCGCCAGGTGCCGGGCGCGCCGCAGCCGGTCGTGCAGCCAATCCTCCAGGGCGCCGGCAGGCTTCGGCCCGCTCAGCAGGTATCCCTGCATCTCGTCGCAGCCGATCTCGCGCAGGAAGGCCTTCTGCCCCTCGGTCTCCACACCCTCGGCCACCACGTGCATCTGCATGGTCCGGCCCAGCGCGACGACCGCCTCCGCGATGGCGGCATCCTCGGGGCTGTCCGGCAAGCCGCTGACGAAGGATCGGTCGATCTTCAGCGTGTCGAGGTTGAAGCGCTTCAGGTACGCGAGCGAGGAGTGGCCGGTGCCGAAGTCATCGATCGCCACGCCCACGCCGAGCCGAGCGAAGCCGGCCAGCATGCCGCGGGTGACCTCGTTGTCCTCCATCAGCAACGACTCGGTGAGTTCCAGCTCGAGGCGGCGCGGCTCGAGGCCGTGCTCGCGCAGCGTCTCCTCGATGAGGCGGCACAGGTGCGGCTGCCGGAACTGCCGGGCCGAGAGGTTCACCGCGAGCCGCAGGGGGGGCAGGCCCTGGCGATCCCAGGCGGCCAGCTGGGCGCAGGCCCTGCGCAGGACCCACGCACCGATCTGCACGATCAGGCCGGTGTCCTCCAGAACCGCGATGAAGCGGTCGGGAGGGACCATGCCGCGGCCCGGGCAGTCCCAGCGCAACAGCACCTCCACGCCGGTCACCTCGCCAGTCTTCAGACAGGCCTTCGGCTGGTAGTGCAGCAGGAACTCGTCGCGCTCGAGCGCGCGGCGCAGGCTGCTCTCGAGGGACAGTCGCGCGGTGACGATCGCGTCGAGGTCGTCGCTGTAGAACGCGAACGTGTTGCGCCCGAGGGCCTTCGAGCGGTACATCGCCAGGTCGGCGTGGCGCACGAGTCCATCGAGGTCCACGTCGGACGCCGGGTACATCGCGATGCCGATGCTGGCCGAGACGACCAGCTCATGGTGCCCGACCGTGAACGGCTCGGACAGGGCCTCGAGCATGCGGCGCGCCACGAGACCCGCGTCCTCGTTGCTGCCGACCGCCTCGGCGATCACGGTGAACTCGTCTCCGCCCAGGCGCGACAGCGTGAACTGCGCCGGGTCCACCGCACGGCTGACGATGTCCACGC
>JALOSQ010000186.1 GCA_025458335.1 Ideonella sp. | reverse complement strand
GCACGCACCCGACGACATGAGCGCGAGTCGCCTCGTCGAGCGATTCTTCGAGGGATTCGACGGGGACTGGGCGGCCTTCGACCGGGGGCACACCGAGGCCGGCCCGTTGGCCGAGCGGATCGCGCAGCGCGTCGGCCTGGCTGTCGAGGAGGCCGCCGCTGTCATCGATGCCGTGCCTCGGGCGCTGCGGCCGGTGCCATCGATGGTCGACGCGGGCCACGCGGTGTACTTCCTGTCGAACATGCCGGCGCCGTACGCGGCGGTCCTGGAGCGCCGCCACGCGGTGGTCGGGCGTTTCCGCGACGGCGTGTTCTCGGGGCGGGTCGGCCTGATCAAGCCGGATCCGGCCATCTACGCGCTGGCTGCGCAACGCTTTGGCATCGTCGGCGAACCCGCCGTGTTCATCGACGACCTGCGACGCAATATCGACGCGGCACGCGCGCACGGGTGGCAGGGGCTGCACTTCGTCGGCGCCGACGCCTGCGAGCGCGAACTCGCCGCGCTCGGCCTGGTCGAGTGAACCCGCGGCGATGGGCCGGTACGACGCCCCCGCGGCGCCTCAGATGCCGCGTGAGCGGCGCAGCATCGACTGGCGGTCGACGGCCTGCACGGTGACGTCGATCGGACTGCCCTCGCGCCAGACCGCCAGCCGCACGTCGCGCTCGGCCGCCCCGGTCCACAGCGTCTTGTACAGGCCTGCCAGGTCACGCACCGGCTGACCGTCGATGGCCACGATCCGGTCGCCGGCCTGCAGCCCCGCCGCCTCGGCCGGGCTGTCACGGTTGACGCGCAGCACGCGCACCTCGCCGGCCCGCTCGGCGCAGTTGACGCCGAGCCACGCGCGCAGGCTCGCACGCGTGGTCCCGCGGCTCTTGAGTTCGGCAAGCACGGGCTTGAGCAGGTCGATCGGCACGAACATGTTGCCCGGCACCGGGGGGTGATCGGGCCCGGCCGCGTCGCGTACCACGAGCGATCCGATGCCCACCAGTTCCCCGTCGGCATTGAACAGTCCGGCGCCGCTGTGGTCGGTCCGTGCCGGCGCAGTGAACAGCGCAGCATCGAGGTGGTATTCCCAGGACCCGGAGAAGGGGCGCTGCATCACCAGCGCGGCCAGGCTGACCTGGTCGCTGCTGGAGAAGAGCAGGGGCTGGCGGCGGCCGATGCCGGCGGACGACCCGAGCGGCACCGCGGGCAGGTCGATCGGCACCAGCGGGCGCAGCAGCGCGAAGCCGGTGGCGATGTCCAGGCCGACCACCCGCGCCGGGACGAAACGGCCAGGTTCGACCTCGAGCTCGATGCGCTCGGCCTCGAGCACCAGGTAGCTGATCGTCAGCACCAGGCCGTCGGCCTCGATCACCACGCCGGATCCCTCGCGGCGCCGGCCGAGCGTCTCGTTCGAGGTCGCGTCGTCGACGGCCTGTGAGCGCACCCCGACGGTGGCGACGTGGGCCCGCTGCAGGGCTTCGAGCCGGTCCGCCGTGAAGGCAGGGGGGCTGGCGGCCGATGGGTCGGCCGGCTCGCCCGCCTGGCCGTGCGCCACGATGGGCCAGGTGGCCACACCGGCAGCCGCCGCCATCCAGCCGCGCCGTGTGAGCCCCTTTCCGCTCGAGGGCTCGCCGAGCCCGAGGCCCGTGGTTCGGCCGGGTGCCCCGGCAGCCGTCGACCTGCGCATCCCACCCCCCTTGCCCGGAGGCAGCACGACCTCCGCGACCGGAGGATGCACCGGACAACGCGGCGAGCGCGGCTTGTGGGCTTTCCGCGCGCGTCGAGGGGACGTTGCAGGGGCGGCGGCGTGACAGGCGTCACGCCGCGGGCCGGCGCCGGTTCAGCGTCGTCGGCCGAAGGGCGACTGCCCGCGCCAGTAGCGGATCATCAGGAAGCCGCCGAGCATGCCGCCGAGGTGGGCGAAGTGGGCGATGTTGCCCGTGCCGAACAGGCCGAACAGCAGTTCGAGGCCACCGAACAGCGCGACGAAGACCTTCGCCTTCATCGGGATCGGCGGGAACAGCGGCATGATGGTGCGGTTCGGGAACAGCATGCCGAACGCCAGCAACAGGCCGAACAGGCCGCCCGAGGCCCCGACCGTGGGATTGCCCGATCCGATCAGGGCCGAGAACACCAGCTGGCACGCCGCCGCCGTGAGCACGCTGGCGAAATAGAACTGCAGGTAGCGCTTCGGCCCCCACAGCCGCTCGAGCTCGGAGCCGAACATCCACAGGCCGAGCATGTTGAAGAACAGGTGGCCGATGCCGCCGTGCAGGAACGAGTACGTCACCACCTGCCAGGGCATGAAGCCGTTCTCGATCGGCCACAGTGCCAGCAGGCGCGGAAACCACGGGCCCAGGAACAGGTCCAGGCAGAACATCGCCACGTTGATCAGCAGCAGCGCCTGGGTGATGGGGGGCATCGGGGGCATGGGCGGCCGTGGGGCAGGTGGCCTCGCGCCGTGACGTCCGCGGACGGCGGGGGGCCGGGGATGAGCTTGGTGCCGGAGGCCGGACTCGAACCGGCACGCCTGTGAGGGCGGGGGATTTTGAGTCCCCTGCGTCTACCGATTTCGCCACTCCGGCGGCGGGCGCTGCGAACGCGAGCGCGGTGGACGCGGTCAGTATCGCACGCGGGGTCCGGGCCTCGTGGCCCGAAGCGGCGCGATCCGCCGCGACATCGGGGTCGGGTCACGGCCGGGTCGTGAGCCAACGATGCCGCACCGCGCCGCGCGACGCGGGCTGACACACAATCCGCCCCGGAGGCACCATGGCCCAGTACCGCACCCTCGAAGACGTCATCGGCCAGACCCCGCTCGTGCGGCTGCAGCGCCTGCCCGGTGCGGCCGGGGCACCGCGCGGCAACGTGATCCTCGGCAAGCTGGAGGGGAACAACCCGGCCGGCTCGGTCAAGGACCGCCCGGCGATGAACATGATCCGCCGTGCCGAGGAGCGCGGCGACATCCGGCCCGGCGACACGTTGATCGAGGCGACCAGCGGCAACACCGGCATCGCGCTGGCGATGGCCGCGGCGATCCGGGGCTACCGGATGGTGCTGATCATGCCGGAGGACCTGTCGATCGAGCGCGCGCAGACGATGAAGGCGTTCGGCGCCGAACTCATCCTCACGCCGAAGTCAGGGGGCATGGAGTACGCCCGCGACCTGGCCGAGCGCATGCAGTCCGAGGGCAAGGGACGGGTGCTCGACCAGTTCGCCAACCCCGACAACCCGCGTGTGCACGAGGACACCACCGGCCCCGAGATCTGGGACGACACCGAGGGCCGCGTGACCCACTTCGTCAGCGCGATGGGCACCACCGGGACCATCACCGGCGTGTCGCGGTACCTCAAGTCGCGCAACCCGGCGGTGCGCATCGTCGGTGCGCAGCCAAGCGAGGGTTCGCGCATCCCGGGCATCCGCAAGTGGCCCGAGGCCTACCTGCCGAAGATCTACGACCCGACGCACGTCGACGAGATCGTGCTGGTCAGCCAGGCCGATGCCGAGGAGATGGCCCGCCGGATGGCCCGCGAGGAGGGCCTGTTCGCCGGCATCTCGGCCGCCGGCGCCTGCTGGGTGGCGCTGCAGATCGCGCAGCGGGTCGAGAACGCGACGATCGTGTTCATCGTGTGCGACCGCGGCGACCGCTACCTGTCGACCGGGGTCTTTCCGGCGTGAGCACGCCGGCCCCGCCTCCCGCCGCGGCGGGCAGCGCATCGGCGGCGTGGCGCTGGTGCCCGCAGTGCGCCGGGGCGGCCTGCGGCTGGACGCACTGGAACAACCCGACGCCGGTGCTGGCCGCGGTCATCGAGATGGCCGACCGGGGCGGCCAGCTGCTGCTGGCCCGCAACGCGGCATGGTCGGGACGGATGTTCGCGCTCATCACCGGCTTCATGGAGGCCGGCGAGACCCCGGAGGACGGCATCCGCCGCGAGATCGTCGAGGAGACATCGGTGACCGTCGACGCGGTCCGGCTGATCGGCGTGTACGACTTCCAGCGCATGAACCAGCTGATCGTGGCCTACCACGCGGTGGCGCGCGGCGAGATCCGCCTGTCGCCGGAGCTGGCCGAATACCGCCTGTTCGCGCCCGACGCGGTGCGCTGCTGGCGCGCCGGCACCGGCTATGCCCTCGCCGACTGGCTGCGCTCCCAGGGACACGAGCCCCAGTGGGTGGAACTGCCGCCGCGTTCGCCCTCGGGCGGCTGAGCGCCGACGCCACTACACTCACGGCCCGTGGCCGCCCGGATGACGTGGGCGCCGCCTCTACCGGAACTGCTGGCATGGACGTCCACAAGGAACTCGACACCCGGGGCCTGAACTGCCCGCTGCCCATCCTCAAGGCCAAGAAGGCCCTGAACGACATGTCCAGCGGCGAAGTGCTCAAGGTCGTGGCGACCGACCCGGGCTCGGTGCGCGACTTCCAGGCCTTCGCCCGCCAGACGGGTAACGACCTCGTCGAGCAGGCCGAGGCCGGCAACGAGTACATCCACTACCTGCGCCGGCGCTGAACAGCGCGTGCCGGGCCGGCGAGGCCCGGCCGGTCAGAGCTGCAGGCCGCGCAGGAACTCCCGGAAGCCGGGCCCGAGTTGCGGGTGCGCGAGGGCCAGTTCCACGTTGGCCTCGAGGAAGCCTTCCTTGCTGCCGCAGTCGTAGCGGCGCCCCTCGTACTTGTACGCGAACACCCGCTCGCGGCGCAGCAGCCCGGCAATGCCGTCGGTCAGCTGGATCTCGCCGCCCACGCCGCGCGGCTGACGCTCGATCTCGTCGAGTACGCCCGCGGTCAGGATGTAGCGCCCGGCCACGCCCAGGCGTGACGGCGCGACCTCGGGGGCCGGCTTCTCGACGATCCGGGTGACCTCGACCACCCGGTCGTTCACCGGGTTGCCCGCGACGATGCCGTAGCGCCGGGTGTGCTCGGCCGGCACCTCCTGCACCGCGAGGATCGACGCGCGCGTGTCGGCGAACTGCTCGGCCATCTGCGCCAGGATCGGCTTTTCGCCCACCATGAGGTCGTCGGCGAGCAGCACGGCGAACGGGTCCTTGCCGATCAGGCGCCGCGCGCACAGCACGGCGTGACCCAGGCCGAGGGCCTGGGCCTGGCGCACGTAGATGCACTCCATGTCGTCAGGCTTGACCGACCGCACGACGTCGAGCAGTTCACGTTTGCCCGCCTGTTCGAGCGCGACCTCCAGCTCGAAGGTCATGTCGAAGTGGTCCTCGATCGGGCGCTTGTGGCGACCCGTCACGAAGATCATCTCGCGCACGCCCGCCGCGTACGCCTCCTCGACCGCATACTGGATCAGCGGCTTGTCGACCACCGGCAGCATCTCCTTGGGCTGCGCCTTCGTGGCAGGAAGGAATCGGGTGCCGAGGCCCGCAACGGGAAACACTGCCTTGGTGACACGCATGCTTCTAGAATTTCCTTGCGCTTGAACCCACACACGCCGGCTGACCCGTCATGGACTTCCTGATCCTCGAAGCGCTCGAGCCCGAGGTGGTCCGCTGGCTGGAATCCCGGCATTCTGTTCGCTACGCCCCCGAACTGGCACGCGATCCCAAGGGTTTCCGCGAAGCACTGCGCACGGCGCGCGCGCTCGTGCTGCCCCCGGCGCTGGCGCTCGATGCCTCGACGCTGCGAGAGGCGCGCGACCTCTGTGCGGTGGGCCGCGTCAGCGCTGGTGTCGAGAACATCGACCTCGACGCCTGCAACCGCGCCGGCATCGAGGTCGTGCGCAGCCTCACCGCCACCGCCCAGGCCGAGGCCGAGTTCATGGTCGGCGCCATGCTCTCGCTGCTGCGGCGCGTGCCCGTGCAAGGCGCGGACGGCACCCTCGTCGGCCGCGAGCTCGGCTCGGCGACGGTCGGCCTCGTGGGCATGACGCCGGCGGCCCGGCTGATGTCCAAGCTGCTCGGCGGCTTCGGTTCGCGACTGGTCGGCTACGACCCGGCGGTGCACGCCAGCGACCGGGTCTGGGAGCGTTGGCAGGTGCAGCCCACGGGGCTGCGCGAGCTGGTCGAAGGCTGCGACGCGGTGTGCGTGCAGTTGGCGTACTTCTCGCGCTACGAGGGCCTGCTGGGCGACCGCATCCTGTCGTACTGCAAGCCCGACCAGGTGCTGGTGTGCATCTCGCACTCGGCGCTGTTCGACGAGGTCGCG
Source organism: Ideonella sp. (assembly GCA_025458335.1). Classification (GTDB taxonomy): domain Bacteria; phylum Pseudomonadota; class Gammaproteobacteria; order Burkholderiales; family Burkholderiaceae_C; genus JAIYCR01. Next base: position 5,256 of record JALOSQ010000186.1, on the reverse strand, counting down.
CTTGCCCGCGTGCTGTCGAGCGGCCGCATGGCTGCCGCGTGGTTCGACAGCCTCGAGCCCGGCGTGACCGCCCCGGGCCGACCGCTGCACGGCCTGGACACGCTGCAGGTTTCGCCGCGCGTGGCCAGCACGACCCGCGAGTCGCGGCTGCGCAGTGCGTGGGCGGTGGTCAAGCGCCTCGACGAACTGCTGACCATCGCCAAGCTGATGCCCGACGACTACGAGCCGACGCGACCCGGCACGATTGGCCTGGCGGCCGGTCGGGCGGACAGCTGAGCCGACGGCGGGGCGGCCTCAGCGGTCGCCGAGGCGGGCCAGACGGTCGCGCAGCTGCGTGAGGGTCGCGCTGAAGTCGGCAACGCGCTGCTGCTCCTGCTGCACCACCGCGGCCGGCGCGCGCGCGACGAAGCTCTCGTTGGCCAGCTTTGCCCGCGCCTTGATGATCTCGCCCTCGAGCCGTGCGACTTCCTTGCCCAGCCGTTCGCGCTCGGCTGCCACGTCGATCTCGACCAGCAGGGCGAGGCGGGCGCCGCCGGACATCGCCACCGGAGACTGGGACGACGCGCGCTGGAAGGCGGCCTCGTCGCCCAGCAGCTCGACCTTGCTGACCTTGGCGAGGGCCTGCAGCAGCGGAGCCATCGCGCCGAGCGCGCTGGTGTCGCCGCCGGCAGCCAGCGGCACGCGCTGCGCGGGCGACAGGCCCATCTCGCTGCGCAGCGCGCGCACCGTGCCGACGATGTCCTTGAGCCGCGCCATCCAGGCGTCGGCCCCGGCATCGATCCGCTCGGGCTGCGCGACGGGGTAGGCGGCGCGCGCCAGCAGTGCATCGCTGCCCGGGGCCTTGCGGCCGGCCACCACCGCCACGCGCTCCCAGAGCTCCGAGGTGATGAAGGGTGCGAGCGGGTGCAGCAGGCGCAGGATCGTCTCGAGCACGCGGATCAGTGTGCGGCGCGTGGCGCGCTGCTCGGCCGGCGTGCCCTCGGCCACCTGCACCTTGGCAATCTCGAGGTACCAGTCGCAGTACTCGTCCCACACGAAGGCGTAGGCCGCCTGCGCGACGAGGTCGAGCCGGTAGTCGGCCATGCCCTGCGCCACGGCCGCCTCGACCCGCTGCAGCTCGCTCGTGATCCACCGGTCGGCGGCGCTGAACGCGAGGTACCCGTGCGCCGGACCGCCGGGCGCGCACTCGGCCTTGGTGTGCTCCTTCAGGCCGCAGTCCTGCCCCTCGCAGTTCATCAGCACGAAACGCGTGGCGTTCCAGAGCTTGTTGCAGAAGTTGCGGTAGCCCTCGCAGCGCTTGTGGTCGAAGCTGATGTCGCGCCCGAGCGTGGCGTAGGACGCCATGGTGAGCCGCAGCGCGTCGGCGCCGTAGGCGGGGATGCCCTGCGGGAACTCCTTGCGCACGCGCGCCTCGACCTTGGGCGCGGTCTCGGGCCGGCGCAGCCCGGTGACGGACTTCCTGACCAGCGTGTCGAGGTCGACGCCCTGGATCAGGTCGACCGGGTCGAGCACGTTGCCCTCGCTCTTGCTCATCTTCTGGCCGTGCGAGTCGCGGATCAGGCCGTGGATGTAGACGTGCCGGAATGCCGGCTTGCCGGTGAAGTGCGCGGTGACCATGATCATCCGCGCGACCCAGAAGAAGATGATGTCGAAGCCGGTCACCAGCACCGACGAGGGCAGGAACAGGTCCTGCTCGACCGTCTTGCCGGGCCAGCCGACGGTGGAGAACGGGAACTGCGCGGCCGAGTACCAGGTGTCGAGCACGTCGGGGTCGCGCTCGAGCGGGCCGGTGTAGCCGGCGGCCCAGGCCTGCGCGCGGGCCTCGTCCTCGCTGCGGGCCACGAACAGCTCGCCGCCGGTGCCGTACCAGGCGGGGATCTGGTGGCCCCACCACAGCTGCCGTGAGATGCACCAGTCCTGGATGTTCTTCATCCACTGGTTCCAGGTGTTCACCCACTGCTCGGGCACGAAGCGCACCTGGCCCGACTCGACGAGCTTCATCGCGCGGCTGGCAAACGACTCGCCGTCGTGCGGCGAGGGCTTGGTCATGGCCATGAACCACTGCTTGAGCAGCATCGGCTCGACCACCTGCCCGGTGCGGCCGCAGCGCGGCACCATGAGCTTGTGCTTCTTCGTCTCGACCAGCAGGCCCTGCGCGTCGAGGTCGGCGACGATGCGCTTGCGCGCCTCGAACCGGTCGAGGCCCTGTAGGTGTTCGGGAATGCCGAGGTCAACGGCGAGGGGCTGTGATCCGACGGAACTGACCTTCACGCCATCGTTGGTGGCTGCCCGATACGACTGCCAGTCTTCTCCCGTAGGAGAAGCGGTGTTGCCAATGATCTTTGCGTCCAGCGTCAGGACCGAGGGCATTGGCAGCCCGTGGCGCTGGCCGACCGCGAAGTCGTTGACGTCGTGAGCCGGCGTGACCTTGACCACGCCGGTGCCGAACGTGCGGTCCACGTACGCGTCGGCGATTACCGGCACGAGGCGCCCGGTGATCGGCAGGCGCACCTGCCTGCCCACGAAGGCTGCGTAGCGCTCGTCCTCCGGATGCACCATCCCGGAGCCGTCCGCCAGCGGGTAGCGGATGTGCCACAGGAAGCCGTCCTCCTCGGCGCTCTCGACCTCGAGGTCGGACACCGCGCTCTTGAGCTGCGGGTCCCAGCTGACCATGCGCTCGCCGCGGTAGATCAGGCCCTGCTCGTACAGGCGCACGAAGGTCTCGGTCACGATGGCCGAGCGGGTCTCGTCCATCGTGAAGTACTCGCGCGACCAGTCGACCGTGTCGCCGATGCGGCGCATCTGGCCGGTGATCGTGTTGCCCGACTGCTCCTTCCAGGCCCACACATGCTCGAGGAACGCGGCGCGCCCGATGTCGTGGCGCGAGATCCCGCGCTCCTGCAACTGCCGCTCGACCACGATCTGCGTGGCGATGCCCGCGTGGTCGGTGCCCGGCAGCCACAGCGTGTTGTGGCCGCGCATCCGGTGGTACCGGGTGAGCGCGTCCATGATCGTGTGGTTGAAGCCGTGCCCCATGTGCAGCGTGCCGGTCACGTTGGGTGGCGGCAGCTGGATCGAGAACGAGGGCTTCGACGGGTCGAGCGTGGGCTCGCCCACGCGGGCGGTTTCCCACACGGGCGCCCAGCGCGCCTCGATGGCGGCGGGCTCGAAGGACTTGGCGAGTTCGTCGCCCGCGGCGGCGGGCCGGGCAGCGTCTGGGGAGGCCCCGAGGGAAGGGTTCGCGGTGTGGGTCATCGTGGGCGGTTCGCGTGTCTCACATGAACAGGTGCTCGCCCGCGTTCTCGCCGCCGAGGATCACGTAGTTCACCTTCTTCAGGTCGGCGAGCGCGCGGCCGCCGGCGTAGCTGATCGAACTCTGCAGGTCCTCGCGCATTTCGCGCAGGGTGTCGGCCAGCTTGCCCTTGATCGGCTCGAGGATGCGCTTGCCCTCGACGTGCTTGTACTCGCCCTTGTTGAAGTCGCTGGCCGAGCCGTAGTACTCCTTGTAGAGCTTGCCGTCGACCTCGACGGTCTGCCCGGGCGACTCCTCGTGCCCGGCGAACAGCGAGCCGACCATGACCATCGCCGCGCCGAAGCGCACGCTCTTGGCGATGTCGCCGTGATGGCGGATGCCGCCGTCCGCGATGATCGGCTTGGTGGCCACCCGGGCACACCACTTGAGCGCCGACAGCTGCCAGCCGCCGGTGCCGAAGCCGGTCTTGAGCTTGGTGATGCACACCTTGCCCGGTCCCACGCCGACCTTGGTCGCGTCGGCGCCCCAGTTCTCGAGGTCGATCACCGCCTCGGGTGTGGCCACGTTGCCGGCGATCACGAAGGTCTGCGGCAGGCGCTTCTTGATGTGCTCGATGGTCTTGCGCACGCTCTCGGCGTGGCCATGCGCGATGTCGATCGTGATGTAGTCCGCGCCGACGCCCTCGGCCGCGAGCCGGTCGATGACCTCGAAGTCGTGCGGCTTGACCCCTGACGAGATCGACACGAACAGCCCCTGCTCCCGCATGCGGCGCGCGTAGGCCACGTTGTCGAGGTCGAAGCGGTGCATCACGTAGAAGTGGCCGCTGCGGGCCAGGCTTTCGCTGATCGCCTCGTCGATCACCGTCTTCATGTTCGACGGCACCACCGGCAGGGCAAAGCGCCGGCCGCCGAACTCGATCGAGGGGTCGCACTCGCTGCGGCTGTCGACCCGGCACTTGCGGGGCAGCAGCAGGATGTTGTCGTAGTCGAAGATTTCCATGCCGGTCCTGCGAGGGTCGTCGGGACAAAAAAAAGCCGGGCCCCCGAGAGGGGGCGTCCGGTACCCGATTCTAGGCGCCTGCCTCAGGCCAAGGCCGGCGGGCCCGGCTCAAGTTTGCCGCGCGCCTGCCGAAGTCCCGTCGATCCGCTGGCCCCGAGTTGACGAGACTGCCTTGCCTCCCGCCGATTCTGATCGCCCGCCCGACGAGGTGAGCCGGCTGGCGCCCGACGATGCGCCTGCTCCCGCGTGGGCGAGCCTCGCCGACCGGCTCGGCCGGCTGTTCCATCGCGCGCCCGGAAGCACCGACCCTGCCCATGCCGTGGTGCGGGCCCGCGAGGCGGAGGAGCGCTTCACCGCGCTGTTCGAGAGCACACCCGAGGGTGTCTTGCTGTGCGACGAGCATGGCGCGATCCTCGATGTCAACCCGGCCCTGGCCGCCATGCTCGGCGAGCCGCGGGAGCGCATCGTCGGGGCGCTCCTGCGTGCCTATTTCAAGCAAGAGCGCCAGGCCATCGAAGGCCTGCCCGCGGAGGGCGATGCACAGGCCTATCGCGAGCGGCGCTGGTCCTTCCCGGTCGACCTGCGGCTGGTGCGCACGGCGGTCGGCGGGCGCCCTTGCGCCCTCGTGCACGTGCGCGATCTGCGCGAACAGCACTCGCGCTTGCGCGCCCAGGACCGTCTGGCGCGGATGGCCAGCGTCGACGAGTTGACGAACCTGCCCAACCGGGCGCAGTTCCGCGCCTGCCTGGCACGCGCCATGCAGCGGGCCCGTCGCCACGAGCAGCCGATGGCGCTGATGTTCCTCGACCTCGACCGTTTCAAGGTCATCAACGACAGCCTCGGGCACGAGGCCGGCGACCGTCTGCTGCAGCACGTCGCGCGCACGCTCACCACCACGCTGCGCAGCGTGGACATCGTCAGCCGTGCGGTGGACCCGGCGCAGTTCACGCTGTCGCGCCTGGGCGGAGACGAGTTCACCGTGATCGCCGAGGCGGTCGGCAGCA
>JALOSQ010000185.1 GCA_025458335.1 Ideonella sp. | reverse complement strand
GGGCGCACGGTCGACCAGGCGTCGCTTCGGCTGACCGGTACGCTCCAGGCCCACGAAGCGCGCGCCGAGGCCGTGCTGCGCGCCTTGCCGCCGGAATGGGTGCGCGCCCTCACCCCGCCGGGCGCCGTGACCGCAACGCCCCAGGGAACCCGGGTGGCAGGGTCTGCCCGCGGGGGCTGGCATCTCGACGGGGCGTCCGCCGCACAAGACCGGCGGCTCGACCCGGTCGTGGCCGCCTGGCAGGAAGGTCGCCCGACGCGATGGCGCGGCCGCCTCGAGTCGCTGGAGGCGCGCGCCGTGCCCGCCGAGCCGACGGGCTGGCTGCGAGCCGGGCCGATCGACATCGACCTGCTGCCGCCGTCGACCGCCTCCGCGCGCGGCTGGGTGGTCGAGACCGGCCCTGGCGCGGCCGAGGTGCTCGGCGCCGAGTTGCGGCTCGAGCGCTTCCGCTGGGCCGAAGGCCAGGCCGGCGAGCGGCCCGCGCTCGACCTGCGGGCGCAGCTCGAACCCCTGCAGATCGCGCCGTTGCTGCGCCGCGCACAACCGGACTTCGGCTGGGAAGGCGACTTGCGCATCGGCGGGCGCCTGAACGTTCGCAGCGGCCCGCGCACCGAGGTCGACATCGTCCTTGCACGGCACAGCGGCGACCTGAAGGTGCGCGAAGACGTCGACGTGCAGCCCCTCGGGCTCGAGGAGGTCCGGGCCTCGATCGAGGCGCGTGACGGCCTGTGGACGTTCAGCGCCGGCCTGGCCGGGCAGGTGCTGGGCGCGGCATCGTTGCTGGCCGTGGCCGAATCGACCCCCGAGGCCCTGTGGCCGGAACCGGCAGCACCGTTGCGCGGGGTGGTCGAGGCGCAAGCCGCCAACCTGGGCACGTGGGGGGCATGGGTGCCAGCCGGCTGGCGGCTGGCTGGCGAGCTGCGTCTGTACGCCAGCTTGGGCGGCCGCTTCGGTGCCCCCCAATGGACGGGCGAACTGCGCGGCCGGGGGCTCGAGGTGCGCAACCTGCTCGAAGGCGTCCAGGTCACCGACGGCGAGGTCGCTGTTGCGCTGGCCGGCGCGACGGCGCGCATCGAGCAGCTGCGCGCCCGCGCCGGCGACGGAACGCTGGAGGTGACCGGCGACGCGGCGCTCGGCGAACAGCCGCGCGCGCGCCTGTCCATCGTGGCCGACCGCTTCCAGGCGCTCGGCCGGATCGACCGCAGGCTCGTGCTGAGCGGCCAGGCGCAGGCCGACTTCGACCAGCGCGGGCTGCGGCTCGCCGGCCGCCTCGGCGTGGACGAGGCCCTGATCGACTTCACCCGCGCCGATGCGCCCTCGCTGGGGGACGACGTGGTGGTCGACCGCGGCCAGCGGCCGGCAGGCGGGCCCGCCGATCGCACCCCGTCCGTCGATCCGGCGACGGGCCGGCGAAGCCTGGGCGGTCCCGGGACGCGACAGGTCGATCTCGACCTCGCCGTGGATCTCGGCGAACGCCTTCGCCTGCGCGGCCGCGGCCTCGACACCAGCCTGCGCGGAGAGTTGCGGGTCACCTCGCCGAACAACCGGATCGCCATCAACGGTGCGGTCCGCGTGGTCGACGGCACGTATGCCGCTTACGGACAGAAGCTCGCCATCACGCGAGGCCGGCTCACCTTCACCGGACCGCCCGACAACCCGCGCCTCGACATCCAGGCCACGCGCCCCGACCTGGACGTGGTCGTCGGGGTGGCGGTCACCGGCAGCGCCGCCGAGCCGCGCGCCCGCCTGTTCTCGGAACCCGAGATGGCCGAGACCGACAAGCTTTCCTGGCTGCTGCTCGGTCGGGGCAGCGACGGCCTGGGCCGCAACGACCTCGCACTCCTCCAACGCGCCGCGTTCGCGGTGCTGGCCGGCGAGGGCTCCAGCGGGCAGGATCCGCTGTCGGCGGCGCTGGGGCTGGACGACCTGTCCGTGCGCCAGGGCGAGGGCGAGACCCGCGAGACCATCGTCAGCGTCGGCAAGCAGCTGCACCGCCGCTGGTACCTCGGCTACGAGCGAAGCCTGAACGAGACGGCCGGCACCTGGCAGCTGATCTACCGGCTTGCGCAGCGCTTCACGGTGCGTGCCCAATCCGGTGTCGACAACTCGCTCGACCTGATCTGGACCGTGCGCTGGCAGTGAGCCGCGTGCGGCGACCGCATGCGGCCACCGCCTCAGGCCACGGCCAGCCTCGCCAGCACCGAAATTCGGCCTTCGCGGGACGCGAGCACCAGGCCCTCGCCGACCGACACCGAGACGCCCGCGAGGTCGCGCAGCACGAACATGTGCGTCACCCAGGCCTCGAACCGACCCGGCCGCCGCGCGGCCTCCGCCAGCGCGCGCCTCAGCTCGGCGAGCTTGTCGGCCTGGACCGACTCGGACGAGCCGACCGGCGAGCCCAGCGCGGTCCATGGCCGTGCGTTGCCGAAGGCCAGTTCGGCCGTGTCCACGCATCGGCACCACGGGCTGGTCCGCACCGATTCAGGCACCAGGCCACGCTCGCGGAACCACTGCCCGAGCCGCCGGGCCTGTGCCCGGCCCTCGTCGTTGAGGTTGCGCTGCGTGCGGCAGTCGTCGAGCCGGAACCCGGGCGGATCGAAAGTCCCCGGCGCCAGCGAGTGACGGATGCCGATCACCACGCCGCCCGAGCGCAGCAGGGCCTCGGCCTCGGCGCCGGCCACCACGGGCAGCGTGGCCAACGCCAGCGGGGCGACGAGCAGGGTGCGACGGCGCACGCGGCGGGCAGGGGCAAGGTCGGGCAAGCTCATGGCGTGATGATGGCGTCCGCCAATAGCCACAGGTGCCTGTGAGGCGCAAGACCGACCGCGCCCTGGGGCCGATCCCCGCACCACAATGCCCGCACCAACTGCAAGACCCCGCCGTGCGCCTGCTCGTCTACAGCGACCTGCACCTCGAGCTGGCTCCGTTCACGGTGCCGAACGGCCTTGACTTCGACGTGGCCGTGCTGGCCGGCGACATTGCGACGCCCGGCGGCGACGCGGTCCGCTGGGCCGGGCTCGCCCGCGTGTTCGGCGGGCGCCCGGTGCTGCTGGTGCCCGGCAATCACGAGTACTACGGCACCCGACGTCCTGCGGAGCGCCAGCGCATGCGCGACCTGGCGCGCGGGTCACGTGTGCAGGTGCTCGACGGCGATGTCGTCGAACTCGGCGGTGTGCGGTTCGCCGGTACCACGCTCTGGACGGATTTCGAGCTCGATGCGCCCCCCGTCGGTGCTTTGCCCCGCAGCCACGCCATGCGACGTGCGCGGGCGGTCGTCCCGGACTTCCGCGGCGAGATCCTCGAGGGCCTGCGCGACGGAGGGCCCCGCCGCTTCACCCCGGGACGGTCCCGGTCGCTCCACCACCGGGCGCGCCGCTGGCTCGAGTCGATCCTCGCGCAGCCGCACGAGGGTCCCACCGTCGTGATCACCCATCACGCCCCCTCGCGCCGCAGCCTCGACCCTGCATTCGCCGGCAGCCCCCTGAACCCGTGCTTCGCCAGCGACCTCCCACCGCCCTGCTTTGCCGGTGTGGACCTGTGGATCCACGGCCACCTGCACTGCAGCCACGACCACCGGCTGCCCAGCGGCACGCGGGTCGTCTGCAACCCGCGCGGGGTGGTCAATGGCCGGGGTGAAACCGAGAACCCGCGCTTCGACGCAGGCTTCATCGTCAGCGTGTAGACGCAGGCGCGGGGTCCCGCCGCGCGACCCGACGGCAGCGCGCCCGTACGACCTATCCGACCCCCCGAGGCGTGCTGGGCGAGCCACCCGACCACGGGGTTGAGAGCGGCCGCTGCCGCACCGAGGATCCCGGTCATGCAACCCGATCCCAAGCTCCCGCCGCCGCCCAAGCCCGTCGACCTCGATGCCGTCGAGCAGTCCTTGCTCCGGCTCAAGGGCGAGATGGAGCAGCTCAATGCCAAGCTGCAGTACCTCGGGTTGATGCTGCGGCTGGGTGCGCGCAAGTAGGCACTCGCGGCGCTCCTGCCGCGCCATGCGGCCCGCCGGCTGTTCCGCAACACGGCATCGGGCAGGTGGCGCGGATCACCTCCCTAGAATCCGTTCCACGCCGCCGTAGTTCAACGGATAGAACGAGCGCCTCCTAAGCGCTAGATACAGGTTCGATTCCTGTCGGGGGCGCCACCGGAGCCGGAGGAGGCCGACCAGCACGATCGCCAGCGACGGCAGCGCCGCCTCGGCGAGCCGCTCGTCCTTTGCGAACTGGTAGGCCACCACCGCGAGCGTGTCGGTGTTGAACGGCCGCAGCACCAGTGTGGCCGGCAACTCCTTCATCACGTCGACGAACACCAGCAGCCCGGCCACGAGCGCCGAGCGGCGCAGCAGCGGAAGGTGCAACTCGAGGAAGATCCGCCAACGGCTCGCGCCGGCCAGGCGAGCCGTCTCGTCGATCGAGGCCGGCAAGCGGGCGTAGCCCGCTTCGACCGACTGCAGCGCCACCGCCGAGAAGCGCACCACGTAGGCGTAGATCAGGCCGAACACCGTGGCCGTGACGACGGTCCCGGGCGACCACTGCGGGAAACGCACCTGCAACCAGGCCACCGGCAGCAGGATGCCCACGGCGATCACCGCACCGGGCACCGCATAGCCCAGCGAGACGATCCGGGCGGCCCAGGCCACGCGCAGCGCCCCGCTCGAGCCCTGCGCAAGCCGAGCCGCGGCTGACAGCGCGAGCGCCACCGCGACGGCGAGAAGCGCGGCGGCAGCGGCGAGCTTGAAGCTGGTCCAGGCCCAGCGCGCGAAGCGCGGGTCGACGACGTCGCGCCAGGTCTGCGCAGGCTCGGCCATCACCTGGGCAGCGAGCATGTGGAGGAGCACCAGGACCGGCAGCACGAAGCCAAGCAGGACGGGCGTGGCACACACCGCCACCGCCAGCACGGCCCGCCCACCGCTCAACTCGATCGGACGCGACTCCGCGTTCCGCTGACCCACGAGACGCGTGCTGCTGAACCGCAGGCGCCGCTGCGCACGCTGCTCGGCCCACAGCAGCACCGCGACCACACCCAGCAGGATCGAGGCCAGCTGGGCCGCGGCCGCGTGGTCGTTCATGACCAGCCACGCGCGGTAGATGCCCGTGGTGAAGGTGGTGAGTCCGAAATAGCTGCCGACCCCGAAGTCGGCCAGCGTCTCCATCAGCGCCAGGGCCACGCCGGCGGCAAGGGCCGGACGGGCCAGCGGCAAGGCCACCTCACGCACGCGGCGCCGTGCGCCGGCCCCCAGCAGGCGCGCCGCCTCCATCAGTCGCACTGCCCGCTCGCTCAGGGCCGCGCGGGTCAGGAGGTACACGTAGGGGTACAGGCACAGCGTGAACAGCACCACGGCGCCGGGCAGGCTGCGAACGTCAGGCCAGAGTGACCCGGTGGCGCCCGTCGTCGCCCTCAGCCAGGTCTGCAGCGGGCCGGAGAACTGCAGGAAATCGGTGGCCGCATAGGCGAGCACGTAGGCCGGCATCGCCAGCGGAAGCAGCAGCGCCCACTCGAACACCCGGCGCCCCGGGAACTCGAACAGGCTGACCAGTGCCGCGGTGGTTCCGCCCACCACGGCCACGCCGATCGCCACCCCCCCCGACAGCAGCAGCGAGTTCAAGGCATAGGACGGCAGCACCGTCGAGGCCTGGTGCCTCAAGGTCTCGAGCGCCGCACTGTCGAGTGCGAGCCACGACCCCAGGATGCCGAGCACCGGCACGGCAAGCAGTGCCGCGATCAGCAGGGGCAGTTGGCGGGCCACGTCAGGCGGAGCCTCGGCGGGTCGCCGGCCGGGCGGCGCTCGCGCGGGGGCTCGTGGCGGGCAGCGACCCCGCGCCGCGGGTGGCCGCGGCGTCAATGCGAACGATCCTTATTTTCATGCGAGCCGTATGATACGGACCATGTTCCTCTCGCTCGAGCACGTTGGCATCCGCTACCCGGGCACCCCTGCGAATGCACCCGGCGCGGTCGAGGATGCGACCCTGTCGTTGCGGCCGGGCCAGCTCGGGGTGCTCATTGGCCCGTCCGGCTGCGGCAAGACGACACTGCTACGCGCCATCGCCGGCCTCGAGCGCCTGCACGCAGGCCGCATCGTGATCGAGGGCGAGGTGCTCAGCGACCCGCAGAACGGGGTGCACGTCGCACCCGAGCACCGGCAGATCGGCATGGTGTTCCAGGATTTCGCGTTGTTCCCGCACCTGTGCGTGGCCGACAACGTCGCGTTCGGTCTGCGCCGGCTACCGCGCGGCGAGGCGGCCGACCGCGTCGCCGAGGTGTTGCAGCTCGTCGGGCTCGAGCACACCGCGCGGCGCTTTCCCCACCAGCTGTCGGGCGGCCAGCAGCAGCGCGTCGCGCTGGCACGGGCGCTGGCCCCGCGGCCGCGCCTGATGCTGCTCGACGAGCCATTCAGCAGCCTCGACGTGGACTTGCGCGAGCGCCTGGCTCACGAGGTCCGGGCCATCCTGCGCGCTGCGGGGACGACCGCGCTGTTCGTGACCCACGACCAGCTCGAGGCCTTTGCGGTCGGCGATCTGATCGGCGTGATGCACCGTGGGCGCCTCGAGCAGTGGGACGACGCGTACAGCCTGTATCACCGGCCCGCCACGCGTTTCGTCGCCGACTTCATCGGGCACGGCGTCTTCACGCCTGCGCGCATCGTCGGGGCGTGCGACGCCCAAGGCGCCGATGACCCGTGCTCGGCGCGCGTCGAGACGCCGCTCGGCGACCTGGTCGACGTGGCCGGCTGCCCGGTGGCTGACGCCTATCCCGGCGGCGAGTGCGACGTGCTGCTGCGCGCCGACGACATCGTCCACGACGACGACAGTCCCGTGAAGGCGTGCATCGAGCGCAAGTCGTTCCGGGGCTCCGAGTTCCTCTACACGCTCCGGCTGGCCAACGGGCTGCAGGTGCTGGCTCACGTGCCCTCCCACCACGATCACCAGATCGGCGAGTGGATCGGGATCCGCGCCCAGGTCGATCACGTCGTCACGTTTCCGCGCCAGTCGTCGCCGGCCGCCACGACCCCCACGTCGGGCCGCGAGGCCCCGCCGCCGCCACGCTCGCGGGCTCCCGCCGCCACCGACGCCTGAGCGCGGGATCGGTTGCCCCTGCAACCGCGTGCAACTTTCAATGCCCGACCGGCTCTCAGGGGAGTCCGGCGCGCTACACTGAAACGCACTGGATGGCAAGGGCGAGTCGTTCGCCACGGTCTTCTGGCACGGGGGCTGACACCACATGGGCGCAAAACTGAAGGTCGCGGGCTGGATCTCTCTCGGGGCCTTCGCCGGCGCCCTCGCCACGGTGCAGTTCGGCGCGATCGCGCGCAGCGGCAGCATCGGATCGCTGCCCCTCGAGGAACTGCAGCAGTTCGCCGCCGTCTTCGGGATGATCAAGTCCGATTACGTCGAGCCCGTCGACGAGAAGAAGCTCATCAACGATGCGATCGGCGGGATGGTGTCGGGCCTCGATCCGCACAGCCAGTTCTTCGACCGCAAGTCGTTCCGCGAATTCCGCGAAGGCACTTCGGGCCGGTTCGTCGGCGTGGGCATCGAGATCGGCATGGAGGACGGGCTGGTGCGCGTCGTCAGCCCGATCGAGGGCTCCCCCGCGTTCCGCGCCGGCCTGAAGTCAGGCGACCTGATCACGCGCATCGACGACACCATGGTCAAGGGCCTGACCATGGACCAGGCAGTCAAGCGCATGCGCGGCGAGCCCAACACGCGGGTCGTGCTCACCGTTTTCCGCAAGTCGGAGAACCGCACGTTCCCCGTGACGATCGTGCGTGAGGAGATCCGCGTGCAGAGCGTGCGCGGTCGCGTGGTGGAGCCGGGCTACGCGTGGATCCGCATCAGCCAGTTCCAGGACCGCACGGTCGAGGACTTCGTCCGCAAGGTCGAGGAGGTCTACAAGCAGGAGCCCAACCTGAAGGGCATGGTGCTCGACCTGCGCAACGACCCGGGTGGCCTGCTCGAGGGCGCCGTCGCGGTCGCGGCGGCCTTCCTGCCCGACGACAAGGTGGTGGTCACGACGAACGGGCAGCTGCCGGAGTCGCGCGCCACGTTCAAGGCCTCGCCCGAGTTCTACGTGCGACGTGGCGGGGCCGACCCGCTGCGCCGGCTGCCCGAGGCACTCGAACGGGTGCCGCTGGTGGTGCTCGTGAACGAGGGCTCGGCCTCGGCCAGCGAGATCGTGGCCGGTGCGCTTCAGGACCACAAGCGCGCCGTGATCATGGGCGCCCAGACCTTCGGCAAGGGATCGGTGCAGACCGTTCGCCAGCTCGGCCCGGACACCGCGCTGAAGATCACCACGGCGCGGTACTACACGCCGGCCGGTCGGTCGATCCAGGCCAGCGGCATCACCCCCGACGTCCTGCTCGACGAGACCGCCGAGGGCAACCTGTTCTCGGCGCTGCGCGTGCGCGAGGCCGACCTCGACAAGCACATCTCGAGCGGCCAGGGCGCCGAGCAGCGCGATGCCGCGCGCGAGAAGGCGCGCGAGGAAGCGCGCAAGCGCCTCGAGGCCGAGGCCGCCCGCAGTGGCAACACGCCTCGCCTGCCGGAGTTCGGCACGGCCGACGACTTCCAGCTGCAGCAGGCGCTCAACCGCCTGAAGGGCAAGCCGGTCGTGGTGTCCAAGGCGGCGACGCCCGAGCGCAAGCCCGAATCGACGACCAACTGATCGCACTGCTTCTGGGATAGAACTCCCAGGAAGTGGCGGCGCTGAAGGTTCGGCTCACCCGCCATCGCGGGGTGGGCCGCACTCCTTCAACAATCCCCAACATCTGATACGGAACGCACCCGCAGTGCATCGGCTGCGGGTGCTAGTCTGCCCGCCCGTGGGTCACCTCGATCACACGGTCTCGAACGACATCCGGCTCGCCGCCACCCCGAGCCCAGGCGCCCCCACGCCGTGGCACGCGGCGCTGCGGGTTGCCGACCGCGCCGCTCGCGCCGCCGCCACTCATCTGGTCGCGTCGCGCTCGCGGCTCAACCTCGGGTTCCTCATGCAGCGCAGCCCCGAACAGGTGGTCCGCGCGGTCGAAGGCGAGGCGCACGCGCTCGTGACGGCGGAGATCCGCCGTGCCTATCCGGACCATCCGGTGGCCGGCCCTCGGGAGGGGATGTCGCGGGGGCCGCCCCCAGTACGCGGTGACGGTGGCCCTCGCGGTCAACGGCGAGGTGCGGCTGGCGGTGGTCGCCGATCCGGTCAGCCGCGAGGTCTACCGCGCGATTTCCGGTATCGGCGCCTGGGTCGATCGCCCGGCCACACCGGGCAGCGGCGGGCCTCCGACGCGCGAGCCGTTGTGGGTGAGCGTCCGAAGCCGATGCGCGGAGGCGTTTGCGGCGACGGTCTTCCCGGCGCCGGGGTCGCACCGCATGCCGACATACCTGGGCGAGATCGGCCGGGTGATGAAAGCCTTCAAGGCCGTGCAGCGAACCGGGTCCGCCTCGCTCGCGCTGGCCCACGTGGCCGCGGGCCGGCTCGATGCCTTCTGGGCCCACGACCTTCCGATGTGCGACCTGGCAGCAGGCCTGCTGCTGGTCCAGCAAGCCGGCGGCGAGGTCCGGGCGCGTGACGGCCAGCCCCTGCTGCACAGCCGGTCGATCGCGGCCAACACGCCCACGCTCGCCTACGACGTCCACGGGCTGCTCGCGGGGCAGTGACCTGGTGTAGACCGGCCCGCGGCGGCGGCGGTTAAGCTGCGCCGCATGGACAAGCGCGACGAGTTGACCGCCCGGAACTTCCCCTCGGCCGAGGAGGAGGTCGAGTCCCTACATCCAACGGGTCGCTACGAGCAGCCCGGCAGCGCGTACAAGCTGGCGTTCGCGGACCACGAGTTCCTGCTGCGGGAGGACCTGCGGCCGATCCGCATGCAGCTCGAGCTGCTCAAGCCGGAGCTGATCCAGCGCGAGCACGGCGTGAGTTCGACCATCGTGATCTTCGGCAGCGCGCGCATCCTGCCTCCCGACATGGCCGCCGCGCGTCTGCGCGAGGCCCAGGCCGGCGGCGACGCCCGCGCGGTGCGGGCGGCGACGACGGCGCTCGAGATGTCGCGCTACTACGACGAGGCACGGCGCTTCGCGGCGCTGGTCACGCGGCGCACGGCCGAGCATGCGACGCCAGTGCACGTGGTCACCGGCGGCGGCCCCGGGATCATGGAGGCCGGCAACCGCGGTGCGCACGAGATCGGCGGCAAGAGCGTCGGGCTGAACATCGTGCTGCCGCACGAGCAGGAACCCAACCCGTACATCACGCCGGAGTTGTGCTTCCAGTTCCATTACTTCGCGCTGCGCAAGATGCACTTCCTGATGCGCAGCATCGCGCTGGTGTGCTTCCCCGGCGGCTTCGGAACGCTGGACGAGCTGTTCGAGGTGATGACGCTGCAGCAGACGGGCAAGGTGCGGCGCCGCCCGATCCTGTTGTTCGGCCAGGAGTTCTGGAGCCGCCTGGTGGACTTCGAGCTGCTGGTCGAGCGCGGCATGATCGGGCCCGAGGACCTGCAGCTGTTCCGCTACGTCGAGACCGCCGAGGAGGCCTGGGCCGCGCTGGAGTCGCACTACGGCTTCGACCTGCCGGCCACGCAGACCGGCGAGTTCGCGGCGGATATCTGAACGGTGGGCACCGGCACGCATCCCGGGTGCACGACGCCGGCTGAACACGGGGTCCGGCCCTGAGACGCCACCGAAGCAATCGATGAAACCCGCCCCGCACATCAGCCTCATCGGGGCGCCGACCGACGTCGGTGCCGGCGCGCGGGGCGCGTCAATGGGCCCCGAGGCGCTGCGTGTGGCCGGCCTGCAGGCGGCACTCGAGTCGCACGGTCGGGCGGTGTGCGACCGCGGCAACCTCGGGGGACCGCCGAACCCGTGGCAGCCGCCGGTCGACGGCTACCGCCACCTGCCCGAGGTCGTGGCGTGGAACAACGCCGTGCACCAGGCGGTGCATGCCGAGCTGGCTGCCGGCCACCTGCCGATCCTGCTGGGCGGCGACCACAGCCTGGCGGTGGGCAGCATCAGCGCCGT
>JALOSQ010000184.1 GCA_025458335.1 Ideonella sp. | reverse complement strand
CCATTCCGGCGGCAAGGCGCGCAGCACGGCCTCGGCGCGCGCTTCGTGGGCCTGGAGCGTACCGGTCAGCCGAAGCGACGCCTGGTCGACCGTGCGCCCGTCCCAGCGGGCCCGCTCGACCGCGGCACGCAACTCCAGTGGTGCGCCCGGCGCCGGGTCGAAGCGCCCCTCCAGGGAACCCGTCGCCAGCGAGATCGCGCGCCATTGCACCGCGCGGGCGTTGCCCTTCACTTCGGCCTGCAGTCGAGGCCAGCGGCCGGACAGCCTCAGGTCCAGATCCACCGCGCCCGCGATCGCCGGCCCCGCGTCGGCAGGCGGCGCCGGCGTGTCGGCTGCGGCGCGCCACGCCGATGTCCACAGCCCCGCCAGCGGCTCCAGCACCCGCAGCGCCGGCGCGCGCACCTTCAAGGTCGCGCTGTCGAGGTCGAGTCGGTCGCTCCCGGCCAGCTCCAGTTCCGCCCGGTTCGGCCCAGCCTGCACCATGACCCGTGCCGCCACCGATCCTGCGCCTTCCCGTCGAGCCTCGGCGTCGAGCGACAGGGGCACCCCGGCGAGGATCGAGTCCTCGAGCACGATGCGGGCGCTGCCCTGCGGCCAGGCGCCCTGCCGAGCGGCGCGCGCCGGCCAGCGCACGCTCGCCTGCCCGCGGCCATCGAGGCGATGGGGCCCGCGGCGCCAGCTTGAACCCGCCGGTCCCGCCCACCAGGTCGATGGGTCGAAACGCTCCAGGTCGACCTGCAACTCGCCGTCCAGGGCACTGTCGGGCCAGCTATCCAGCGCCAGTCCGAGGGCGGGCGGGGTCGGGCGGCCGAGCGTCGCCGAGGCACGCGCCAAGGCGCTGCCGGCGCGCGCCTGGAGGTCGCGCACGGTCACGCGGTCCGGCGTGACGGACAGGCGGCCCGAAACGGAGACCGGACGGGATGCGGCGTCGCCGATGGCGCGGCCCTCGATCGCCAGCTCGGCGTCCACTCGGGGCGCAGAAGCGGGGGGCGCGGCACCGCGGTCGCGTGCCGCCCGCCCGAGACCGCTGGCCTTCAGCACGACGCGTCCGTCGAGCCGCAGCGCCGGTGCCCGGGTGTCCAGCCGCGCCGGCTCGAGGGCGTCGAGCCGCAAGGTCGCCTCGCCGCCCGAGGCGCTTCCGTCGGCCTGGCCCCGCAACCGTCCCGCGGAGCCTCGTGCATCGGCCAGGCCGACGTCCAGTGCCTCGACACGCAGCCGGTCGGCGTCGGCCGGGTGCCACGTGGCCTCGGCCGAAAGGCTCGACACCGGCAGCCCGCCTTCGGCCAGCGTCGACGGCTGCGCGTTGCGCAGCGCGATGCCGAGCTGCAGCGGGCGATCGCGGGTCCCTGCGCCTGCTCCGGCCGCCGGCCGCAGCGTCGCTTTGCCCGACAGCGCCGTGCGCGGGAGGCTGCGCCGCAGTGCGGCGAGGTCGAGTCGGTCGGCGGCGAGTTCCAGACGTTCCAGGGGCCAGCGGGCCTCCGGCTGGACCGTCGCATCCACCGCGAGCGACTGCCCTTCGGCCTGCAGCTGCCCTTGCACCTCGAACGACGCGAGCGGGCCGCGCGCCTGGATCTGTGCGGTCCAGGCCGGCCACCCGTCGGCCGCCCTGGCGTCGGCGGGCGGTGACGCCTGCACCGACACCCGTGCCTCCAATGGCAGGGGCGCCTGGGTGCCCAGCATCAGCTCGCCTTCCACGGCGAGCGTGTCCCAGCGCGCCCGGAACGCGCTGATCGAGTGCGCCCGCAACGGCGCGGAACCGTCGGACCGACCGGCCGACGCGGCGACCGGGTAACCGAGTTCGAGGCGACCGCTGAGTGCTCGCACCGGTGCCGGCAGGGCCGGCGTCGCGAGTTCGCCCACCGTCAGGGCCCCGATGCGCAGCGTGATCGGCAGGTCGAGGCGGGTCGGCAGCGTGGTCGGCCCGCTGGCCGCTGCCGGCCGGATCTCGACCCGCTCCGCGGCCACCGCGTCGGTGCGCACGTCGAACCACGGTCGCACCATCCCTTGCGGCACCAGCGACACCGCGCCGATGCGCAAGCCTCTGGCCTCGATCGCGGTTCCCCCTGCTCCCTGCCAGGACAGCCGCTCGGCGTCGAGTCCGCCGGCGATCGAGCCGGACAGCCCCTGGACCTCGAGCCCGGGCACGAAGGCCAGCAGCGCGCGGGCGCCGGAGGTTGTCCCGAGCGCGGTGGCGGCTGCGGCGATCGCCAGCACGGCCAGCAGCAGGACCGCACCGGCCAACGCCGACACGGCGCGTACGGCGGCCGTGCGCCCGGGAGCACGCGGCGGCGTGTGCGGGGCTGGCGACGCAGGAGCGGTGTCAGGCATCGGGGGCCGTGCTAGGGGCAGCGGGGAATCGGAGACGCGAGGCGGAGCGCATGTGCAATCGCCACGCGATCAGAACGCGATGCCCACGCTGACGTGCACACGAAAGCGGCGCAATTCGTGTCCGTACGCAAGATCGGCGCGCAGCGGCCCGACCGGGCTGCGCCACCGGACGCCGACGCCGTAGCCGACCACCGGACGCAGGTCGCGCCACTGGTCGGCGGCATTGCCGGCGTCGACGAACGCGGCCCCCCAGACCGTGGGCAGGCTCGCCGAGAGCGGGCGCGCCACCTCGGCGCTGATCGTCGCCAGCACGCGCCCGCCGAAGTTCACCCCGTTGCGCGAGGGCCCGAGCGTCTGGTAGTCGTAGCCGCGCACCGACTCGTCGCCGCCCGCCCTGAACAGCAGCGTCTCGGGCACGATCACGTTCGAAGGCGCCTCGACGTGGCCGAGCTCGAGCCGCCCCGTGAAGTACCACTGCTCGCCGAATGGCCGGTACGCGGTGAATCGTCCGTATGCCCGCGCGAAGAGGCCGTTCTCCGCCGCGTTCGAGAACGCGTAGCCGAGACCCGCCTGCATGTTCGCGGTCTCGCCGAAGGTCGGCAGCACGACGCTGTCGACATCCCGCCAGACGAGGTGGTAGTTGCCCGAGGCGGCACGTGCGGACACCTCGCGGCCCGTGGCGCGCGCGGTGTCGCTGAGCAACTCGGCGAAGAACAGCCGCTCGATGCGCTCGGTGTCGAGCGTGCCGCCGAGCCGCCACTGGCCAGAGGTGACGATGAGCTCGCCGGAGTCGAGCCAGGTGTACTTGGCGGAGGCCAGCGCGCGGTATTGCCCGCGCAACGGATGGCTAAAGACCGACCCCTCCCAGGATCGCTCGTCACGGCCGAGCTGCAGTTTGTTGCGCACGATCGCGTACAGGCCGAACGGGCGCCGGTGGGTGTGCTCGAGGGTGACGCGCTGCCCGGTGTTGGCGCTGAAGCCGGCGCCCACGGTGGCTTGCTGCAGCGGCGCCTCGCGCACGCGGACGATCACCGGGGCCTCCTGCGAGGTCGCCAGGTCCGTGTCGAGCTCCACGCTGATCCCGTCGAACAGGCCGACCTTGCCGAGGCGCTCCTGCAGGTCGAGCAGCCGCTTCTCGGTGTAGGGCTCGCCCGGGCCGAAGTCGAGGACGTTCAGCACCGTTGACGGCTCGTAGCGCGACAGGCCCTCGATGCGCACCGGTCCGAGGCGGTACAGCGGACCGCTGTCGACCAGCACCGTGAGCCGGGCACTCGACGTCGCGACGTCGATGTCGGCGCGGGTGTCCTCGATCGCCGCCGCCGGATAGCCGAGCGCCCGCAGGCGAGCCAGCGTGTCGCTCTTTGCGGCGGCCCAGCGCTGCTGGGTGAAGGACTCGCCCACGCCGAGCGGCCAGCGCTGACGCAGGTTGGCGGTGATGTCGACGGCACCTTGCACGTCGCGGTCGAGCCGCTCCGCCAGGTCGCCCCGCGGGTCGAGCGTCCAGACCGCCACCGTGGTCCGCGGGCCCGGCTCCACCTTGAGCGTGAGTGGCAACGGCCCGCCGGCGGCGGCCGGGGCATCGCGGCGGATCGTCACCTTGGGGCTGAAGTAGCCCTCGGTCTCGAGCAGTGCGCGCGCCTGCGCGGGGGCGGCGGCGATCAGGCGCTCGAGTTCGATGCCGCCGACCGACTCGGCCGCCGCCTCCTCGCGGAAGCGCGACAGGTCGAGGAAGCGCAACAGCAGTTGCCGCAGGGGCTCGGGTGCGTCGACCGCCAGCGTGTAGGTGGCGCGGGGCACCGCAACGGCCGCCTCGTCCGTCGCTGCGTTCGCCGCCCCGGGCGCGGCGACCTCCCCCGTCGCGGCCAGTGCGAGGTGAGCCGCGCTGCAGGCGGCGGCCGCGGTGAAGATCCAGCGCCGCGGGCGCGTCATTTGCTCAGCAGCCGCATCGCTCCTTCGAGCCCGGGCAGCGTGAGCGGGAACATCCGCTGGTTCATCAGCTGCTGGACGATCGAGATGCTCTGCCGGTAGCCCCAGACACCCTGCGGTTCGGGGTTGATCCACGCGAACCTGGGGAACGCCGACGTGAGGCGCGACAGCCATTCGGCGCCGGTCTCCTCGTTGTGGTACTCGACGCTGCCGCCAGGCTGCAGGATCTCGTAGGGGCTCATCGTCGCGTCGCCGACGAACACGAGCTTGTAGTCCTTGTTGTACTTGCGGATCACGTCCCAGGTCGGGAACTTCTCGCTGTAGCGGCGCCGGTTGTCCTTCCACATGAAGTCGTAGACGCAGTTGTGGAAGTAGTAGAACTCCAGGTGCTTGAACTCGCTCTTGGCCGCGCTGAAGAGCTCCTCGACCCGGTGGATGTGCTCGTCCATCGTGCCACCCACGTCCATCAGCAGCAGGACCTTGACCCGGTTGTGGCGCTCGGGCACCAGCTTGATGTCGAGGTGGCCCGCATTGGCGGCCGTCGACCTGATCGTGTCGTCGAGGTCGAGCTCCTCCTCGGCCCCTTCGCGGGCGAAGCGGCGAAGGCGCCGCAGCGCGACCTTGATGTTGCGCGTGCCGAGCTCGAGCGAGTCGTCGTAGTCCTTGAACTGGCGCTGGTCCCAGACCTTGACCGCGCTGCGGTTGCGGCCTTTGTCCTGGCCGATGCGGATGCCCTGCGGGTTGTACCCGTAGGCGCCGAACGGGCTCGTGCCGCCGGTGCCGATCATGCGGTTGCCACCCTCGTGGCGCTCCTTCTGCCCTCGTGGCGCTCCTTCTGCTCCTCGAAGCGCTTCTTGAGCGTCTCCATGAGCTCGTCCCAGCCCATCTTCTCGATGGCCGCCTTCTCCTCGGGCGTCAGCTCGAGCTCCAGGTGCTTGCGCAGCCACTCCAGCGGGATGTCACGGGAGAAATCCGTCAGCAACTCCACGCCCTTGAAGTACGCTGCGAACGCGCGGTCGAACTTGTCGAACTGCGACTCGTCCTTGACGAGCGTCGTCCGCGCCAGGAAATAGAACTCGTCGACCGACGGACCGATCACACCGGCACGCAGGGCCTCGAGCAAGGTGAGGTACTCCTTCACCGACACCTTGAGCCGGGCGGTCCGCAGTGTGAAGAAGAAATCGATGAGCATGACCGACGTCCGGATGCAGCACCTATTGTGGCGCCCCGCGGGCGATCCGGGGTCGCAGGGGGCCACGGGGTGACGCCGACGGCGTTCCTGCTGGCGGTGATCCTGATCCAGCAGGGCTTCTTCGGCCTGGTCTGGGCGCTTGGCGCCGGGTTGAACCTGGCCCGTCGTGCCTCGATCCACTGGGGCGTCGCGGCGCTGGCCGTCGCCGCCGGCCTGGTGCTGGTCCTGCTGCGCGAGCGCGTGAACCCCTGGCTGGGGTTCTTCCTCGCCAACGTGCTGATGACCCTGGCGTTCGTGATCCTCCGGCGCGGCCTGGAGGTGTTCGTGCGCCAGCCGGCCCGCGATCTCGAGCAGTCGATGGTGATGCTCGGTGTCTGCGGGGTCGTGGCCTCGGCGGTTCGGCTCGATGCGCCCGCGTACGTGACCGCAACGACGGTGTCGCTCGCCATCGCATGGACCGTCGGTCGTGCGGCCTGGGAGGTCGGCCACCGCTTGGCGGACGAGTTCGGGGTGGCCACGGCGCGGGCATGCGCGGCGCCGCTGGCCCTGGTGGCGGGCCTGTTCGGCCTGCGCGGCCTGCTTGCGCCCGTGTTCCGCGAGCAGGTTGGCCAGTCGCTGGCGGTCGACACCGGCTTCACGGCGACCCTGGTGTTCGTGTTCCTGGGGCTGGGGCTGGTGGTCAACGCGACGCTGGCCGCGATCGTGGTCGTCCGGCTCGTCCGGCGCCTCGAGCACAGCTCTTATCACGACGCCCTGACCGGGTTGCTCAACCGGCGCGGCATGGATCGCATCCTCGACCGAGAGAGCGCGCGTCACGAGCGATTCGGGCAGGGCTATGCCTTGCTGATGCTGGACCTCGATCACTTCAAGGCGGTGAACGACCGGCACGGGCACGCGGCTGGCGACGCCGTGCTGGTGGGCGTCGCGAATGCCTTGGTCCAGGCGTCACGCGAGGTGGACCGCATCGGCCGCGTGGGGGGAGAGGAGTTCTGCGTGCTGCTGCCCAGCACCGATCTGGACGGCGCCGAGCAGGTGGCCCGCCGCATGCTTGACTCGGTCCGCGCGATGCGCGTGGCGGTCGACGGCGCCGAGCTGCGCGTCACGGTGAGCATCGGGGTCGGCGTCGCCGGCGGCCCGCCGGATTCGCTGGCGGCCGTGCGGCAACGCGTCGATCGGGCGCTGTACACGGCGAAGCTCCTCGGTCGCGACCGCATCGAGGTCGCGGCACGACTCGAGCTGGCTGCGGTGGCGCGCCTGGCCGGTTGCTGACGCGCCACGGCGGCTCGCCGCCGGGTCCAGCCCAGGGTCAGCGCGCGCGGTCCAGCTGCCAGGTCAGGTGCGCCCGCACCGTCGGCCACTCGGGAGCGACGATGCT
The DNA here is from genome assembly GCA_025458335.1 of Ideonella sp. GTDB lineage: Bacteria > Pseudomonadota > Gammaproteobacteria > Burkholderiales > Burkholderiaceae_C > JAIYCR01. The sequence continues at coordinate 4,274 of JALOSQ010000184.1, read as the reverse complement.
GTAGACGCAGGTGTCGCGCAGGGTGCCGTTGGGCATGCGCTGGTGGTGGCGCAGGATGCCGTCGAGCCGGGCGCCCAGGCGCTCGATCGCACGTCGGCTCTGGGTGTTGAACGCGTGCGTGCGGAACTCCACGGCGATACAGCCGAGCGCCTCGAAGGCGTGCGTCAGTAGCAGGCGCTTGCACTCGGTGTTCAGCGCCGTGCGCTGGGCCCTGCGCGCGTACCAGGTCGACCCGATCTCGACGCGGCGGTACACCTCGTCGACGTTCATGTAGGTGGTCATGCCGACGATACGACCCTCGGCGTCGAGCACGGTGAAGGGCAGCATGCTGCCCTGCGCCTGCAACGCGAGCCGGCGATCGATCTCGGCGGTCATGCCTTCCGGCGAAGGGATCGACGTGTACCAGAGCCGCCAGAGCTCGCCGTCGAGGACCGCTTCGACCAGGCCGGGCGCGTGATCCGGTCGCAGGGGCACCACGGACGCATGCGCACCAGACAGGCTGACGGGGGTGACGATCCGGTCGGGCATGGCGGGGTTGGGCAAGCGCTCGGGGCCGGCGGAACACCCGGTCGGGGTGCGCTTGCCGGCTCGCGTAGCGGTCAGCGGTTGTGCTTCTGCATGAAGACCAGCTTCTCGAAGAGGGTGACGTCCTGCTCGTTCTTGAGCAGCGCGCCCACCAACGGCGGGATGCTGACCTTGTCGTCGGTGCTGCGAAGCAGGTCGAGCGGGACGTCCTCGGCCACCAGCAGCTTGAGCCAGTCGAGCAGCTCCGAGGTGCTCGGCTTCTTCTTGAGGCCGGGCAGTCCGCGCACGTCGTAGAAGGACTTCAGCGCCGCGGAGAGCAGCTCCTTCTTGAGGTCCGGGAAGTGCACGGCCACGATGGAGCGCATCGTCTCGGCATCGGGGAACCGGATGTAGTGGAAGAAGCAGCGACGCAGGAACGCGTCGGGCAGCTCCTTCTCGTTGTTCGACGTGATGAACACGAGGGGGCGATGCCGGGCGCGGACCGTCTCGCGCGTCTCGTAGACATGGAACTCCATGCGGTCGAGCTCGCGCAGCAGGTCATTCGGGAACTCGATGTCCGCCTTGTCGATCTCGTCGATCAGCAGCGCCACCGGCTGCTCCGCGGAGAAGGCCTGCCAGAGCACACCCTTGACGATGTAGTTGCGGATGTCGGTGACGCGCGCCGAACTCTCGGGGTCGGCCAGCTGGCTGTCGCGCAGGCGGCTGACGGCGTCGTACTCGTACAGGCCCTGCTGGGCCTTGGTGGTGCTCTTGATGTGCCATTGCATCAACGGCATGCCCAGGGCCGTCGCGACCTGCTCGGCCAGCATGGTCTTGCCGGTGCCCGGTTCGCCCTTGACGAGCAGGGGCCGCTTCAGGGTGATGGCCGCGTTGACCGCGAGCATCAGGTCGTCGGTGGCGACGTACTGGTCGGTGCCGGTGAATCGCAAGGCAGATCCTGTTCGGTAGGGGGCGGAGCTCGCCGCGCCGCAGGCCGTGCACTGCTGGCCGGTGCCTGGCGCGTCGCGATCGGGCCGGCCGTTCGGGCTTCTCGTTCGGGCTTCTCTCGAGGCGCGAAGCCAGTATAGGCGCACCTATAATCCGCGCCGCTTCGGCGACCCCTCTTGGGCGACCGATGCAGGAGACGGCCTTCGAACGGGCCTCGCGGTTCAGCCCTCAACGTCAGGCCCGCCTTGGTGGGTCATGCCCACATCTCATGATCCACGTTCTCGCGCTCGCCCTCGTCGCCACCGTCGCGATGTTCAGCACCCCGTCCGCGCTTGCCCAGGACATCAAGGCCGGCGAGCGGAACGCGGCGATGTGCATCGGGTGCCATGGCATCCCCGGCTACCAGTCGAGCTTCCCGGAGGTGCATCGTGTGCCGATGATCGCCGGCCAGAACGCCAAGTACATCGTGGCGTCGTTGCAGGCCTACAAGAAGGGTGATCGCAAGCACCCGACGATGCGCGCGATCGCCCAGGGTCTGACCGACCAGGAGATGGCGGACCTCGCGGCCTTCTACGAGCAGCAGGCGGGGGTCGCGCCCGTCGCCGCCACGCCGGCCAAGCAGCCTTCGGCCCAGGTGGCCGAACTGCTCAAGCGGGGCAACTGCGCCTCGTGCCATGGCGAGAACTACACCAAGGCGATCGACCCGAGCTATCCCAAGCTGGCCGGCCAGCATGCCGACTACCTGTTCGTCGCCCTCAAGTCGTACCAGACCGAGGGGCAGCAGGTCGTCGGGCGAAACAACGCCATCATGGCGGCGATCGCGAAGCAGTACACGACCGCCGAGCTGCGCCAGATCGCCAACTATCTCGGATCGCTGCCGGGCGAGATGCGCACCGTGTCGCAGGCCCGGTTCCGCTGACAGCGGCGGGCCGGCCGGTCTAGCGGCCGCCGAGCGAGACCACGGCCGCCCTCGGGCGGCCGTGTTGCTTTCCCGCGCGACGTGCCGGCGGCGCGGCCGGTACCGTGGCCGGCGGCCCCGGACACCCCAGGCGCATCGCCGACCTCAAGTCGTGGCGGTGCAGGCCGATACCGGAAGGATCGAAGGTTCATCCGGCAGCTCCCACGACCTCCCATGCGCAAGCGGATTCACGTGGACCAGTTGCGGGTGGGCATGCACGTCGTCGAGCTCTGCGGCTCCTGGCTCGACCACCCATTCTGGAAATCCAGCTTTCGCGTCGACGCGTCCGCGCTGCAGGCGCTCCGGGAGAGCCGGGTCCGCGAGTGCGTGATCGACACGGCCCTGGGCTCGACGGACGACACGCCCACCACCGCCCCGGCGGCGGACGAGCCGCCCCGCGCCCCCTGAGGCCCCTGCGGCCCCGATGCCCGCCCGCGTGCCGCTGGCTGCCGAGCTCGAGCGTGCGGCCACCCTGACCTTGCAGGCCAAGCAGGCGGTCACGGCACTGTTCCGAGATGCACGCCTGGGCAAGGCGCTGGAGGTCCAGCACTGCCTGCCGCTCGTCGACGAGGTGGCGGGCTCGGTCTGGCGGAATCCGGGCGCCTTCGTGTCGCTGGCGCGCCTGAAGTCCCGCGACGACTACACCTACCTGCACTCGGTGGCCGTCTGCGCCCTGATGGTCTCGCTCGCACGCGAGCTGGGGCAGGACGAGTCGCAGGCCAAGGCGGCGGGCCTCGCCGGCCTGCTGCACGACATCGGCAAGGCTCAGGTGCCGCTCAACCTGCTGCAGAAGCCGGGCAAGCTCGACGACGCGGAGTTCTCGGTCTTGAGGTCTCATCCGGAGCGTGGTCATGCCATGCTGCTGGAAGGCGGGGAGGCCAGCGCCGAGGCCCTCGACGTGTGCCTGCACCATCACGAGCGGTGGGACGGGAAGGGTTACCCGCACGGACTCGGCGGCGACGACATCTCGCTGCTCGCGCGCATGGGCGCGGTGTGCGACGTGTACGACGCGATCACCTCGAACCGCCCCTACAAGGCCGCCTGGGACCCGGCCGAGTCGCTGGCGCGCATGGCCGAGTGGCAGGGGCACTTCGACCAGCGGGTGTTCCATGCCTTTGTCCGCACGCTCGGCATCTACCCGGTCGGTGCCCTGGTGCGATTGCAGTCGGGGCGGCTCGCCGTCGTCACCGAGCACAACGACGACAAGCCCCTGCTGCCCCGGGTGCGCGCGTTCTTCTCGACGAAGTCCGCGATGCACATTGCCCCGGTCGACCTCGACCTCGCTGCGCCAGGGTGCCAGGACCGCATCGCCGGGCGGGAGTCGAACCAGACCTGGCAATTCCGGCACCTGGACGAACTCTGGGCCGGGCGCGACGCGTTGCGCCGCATCGGCAAGCTCTGAGCCGGCGGGCGTGCTCGCCCGGTGCCCTGCGATGACGACCATCCGCGCCGCTGCCACGCTGCTTGCCGTGGCGACCCTGACGACGGCCGCACACGCGCAGACCCTGCGCTGGGCCAGCCAGGGCGACCCCCAGACCATGGACCCGCACTCGCAGAACGAGTCCATGACCAACATGATGAACGGGCAGGTCTACGAGCGGCTCACCAGCCGCAGCAAGACGCTCGAGATCGTGCCGGGCCTGGCCACCGCCTGGACGCAGGTCAACCCGACCACCTGGCGCTTCACGCTGCGCCAGGGCGTCCGGTTCCACGACGGCGGCACCTTCAACGCCGACGACGTGGTCTTCTCGATCAAGCGGGCTCAGGAGCCCACCTCGCAGATCAACAACTACGCCTCTGCGGTCGGCGAGCCGGTCAAGATCGACGACTTCACCGTCGAGTTCCGCCTGAAGGCCTTCAACCC
>JALOSQ010000183.1 GCA_025458335.1 Ideonella sp. | reverse complement strand
CTCGTCCTCGCTGAGCCACTGAAACGGCTCCAGCAGTTCGCCCGCTTCAACCACCAGGGCCGAGGCCAGGTTCTTGGGCGAATGGAAAGGACCCCAGTCGCGTTCCTCGGCGAAGCGGCGCAGTGCAAGTGCGAGGTCGTCGATCGAGTCGGGCATGGTGCATCCTGGGTGCAGCCCCGGCACGCCGTGTGCCCGGGTCCGAGATCGGGATTCTCAGGGCGACCCGGTGTCGCGCTGCGAGCTGGTGCAACCCTGCGCCCGGTCGGACCGCTCAATGCCCGGCGGTGTAGGTGCGCAGCACGCCCAGGGGGCTCGGCAGGTAGGCGGTCTGGGCGTCCAGCACGAACAGGTTGCCGATGCCGTGTTCCGGTGTCGTGCCAAGCGCGGTCTCAAGTGCCGGGCTTTGTTCGATCCACCCAGCCCCGCCATCGTCGGTGCGCCAGAGCTGCCGCCCTTGGCGGACCCAGCCGCGGGTCGGATCGGCAAAACGCAGATCGCTGACCGCCGAGGCGCCATCGGGCAAGGCCACGACCCGCCAGGTCAGTCCGCGGTCGGTGCTGCGCCAGAGCCGCCCTTCGCCAGAGATCAACCACGCCACTTCACCCAGCGCCTGAAGCGTGAGCGCGCGCGAGGGGCTGGGTGGCGTCTGGGCGCGCTGCCAGGTCATGCCCTGGTCGGCACTTCGCCAGACGCTGCCGTCGCTGCGCCCCAACAGCACCGCCGCAGCGTCCGCGGCGATCCACCAGCCCGCGTCCCCAGCGGCCGGGATTGGCTGCCAGTTTGCGCCGGCATTGCCGGTGGTCCAGAGGGAGCGAGTGCAACGATCGCTGGCACCTGCCAGATCGCCGCACGTGGCTGCCAGCGCCCAACCTCGCTGCGCGGTGCTCCAGAAGAGCTGGTCGACCCGGCCTCGCAGGCCGTCGGGCAGTGCCACCTCTGCCCAGGTCCCTCCGGCATCGGCTGAGCGAAACATGCCGCCCTGATCGACCACCCAGACCGTTCCGCCCGGGGCAGTGAGCAGTGCCATTCGACGCTCGCCACCCGTGACGTCGATCGGTAGAGCCTTCCGCTCAGTCCACAGCGTGCCGCCATCCCGGGTTTCCAGCAGGACGCCCCTGCCGGCGTAGGACAGGCCGTGATCGCGGTCGAGCATCACGAGGGCGCCCTGCGGGCGGACCGGCTCCCGCCGCACTGCCGTCCAGCTCAGCCCGCGGTCGAGCGACCGCAGGTGACGGCGTGAGCCGGACAGCCCTCGGGTGACAGCGATCCAGCTGCCGTCCGCTTGCACGGCCATCGGGGGCTCGAGTACGGCCTGAAGATCGCTGCCGAACCAGGAGGCAGCTCCGTCGTGGGTGACCTGAATCTTGGAGCCACTCGCTTCCGTGCTCCAAGCGGTATCCCCGTCCACCACGAAGAACTGGCCTGGATCGCTGCCGGGCCCGGAGAGCACTCGCCAGCGTTTGCCGAAGTCGACCGTTCGCAGGGTCCGCAACAGCGCGGGGTCGCCGGCTCGCTGGCTGAAGGCCCAACCTTTGTCGCCGAAGAGGCGAACGCCGAACAGGTTCTGGCCGCTGGCCTCGCCCGCATCGGTCGTGTTCAGTTCGGTCCAGACCTGGCCGCCATCCCTCGACGCCAAGTAGACGTTACCGCTGCTGATCACGGTGATGGACCGCTCGTCATCGCCAGGTGTCACAACGAGACAGGCCCTGGGTATCGGCAACGCTTGCGGTGGTGCCAGCACCGTCGTGCGACGTTGCAGCACACCGTCCACGCACTCGATGACTTGACTGCCCAGGCGCATGCGGGAGGCGTTGTGGGGCACGGCCGTCCAGTTCAGGCCCGCCGTCTCGGTGGCGTAGCTGGCGACGAGTCTGTTTCCGCGGATGCCGAAGCTGCCCCGCACGATGAGTTGCGACGCGTCCAGCGCCGCATCCACAGTCACGCCGCCATCCAGGCGCCCACGAAAGGCATCGGGCAGGGCGAGCGGTTGCCATGTCCGACCTCCGTCGATGCTGCGTTGGGCGGGTGCATCGCCAAAGCGCGGCAAGATGAACATGGCCTGCGGCGAAACGACGTGGATGCTGGCAAGCGTGTCGAAGTTGCTGGGGGCCAAGGGCTCGAGCGACACCCAGGTCTTGCCGCCGTCGGTGCTGCGCTGAATGGCGGAACGCTGCCTCAGATCGTTCTGCGAGACCTGTTCACTGCTCACGGCCACGCCGATCTCGGTGGAAGCGAACGCCATCGTGGCGCCTTGCACGGGGGGCCTCTGACCCACCAGACACCACCCGCCCCCGCTGGCGCCACTGCAGCGCGGCGTCATCGGATCGGGCGGGGGCAACACCTCGATCTCGCGGGTTGCACTGACCCGCCCGCCCGACGAGTCGGTGACCGTGACGCTGACGTTGACCCGGCCCGCCTGGGGCCACACCACACTGGCGGACGGGCCTGCGGCTGTGCCGACCTCGCCCAAGGTCCAGCGCACGTCCAGACCGGCCGCGACCCCGGCGTCGGTCTTCAGCCACAGCGGTTCCCCCGCCCGCGGTGTGTCGGCCAGCACGATGGCCAGTGTCGAAGGCACACGGGGCGTGGCGGGTGCGGGCGGCGGTGTCGGGGCCGTCGACCCCGATCCGCCTCCGCCCCCACCACACCCCGCGAGGCTGGCCACCAGGGTCAAGGTCAGCAGCCGCCGCCGGCAGCGGCGCGAGGGGCCGCTCGTTTGCACGCCATGCATCGACATCTCCCTGAGTCAGCCGTTGGGCGACCGGCTGCCTGGCCGATCCTCTCTCACGGATTCTGGACGGCCCACTCGGGCCGCCGTGTGACCGCCGTCACCTCGCGGGTGGGTCGCGCAGAAATTCGTCGACGTCGAAAGTCGGCGCCTTCGCTGCGGCGCGGGTGTGCCTTCGAGCCCGCCATGCCGCCTGCGTCAGACTGATGAGGGTCAACGACCGACCGAACCAATACCCGGGTGAGCCGACATCACCGCCGCCATGAACGCCGCCAGCGTCGGCCCATGAAGCCGTCCATCGCGGCGCACGCCGGTGCACAGGTCCAGCCCGTGGGGCCACACGGTGGCGATGGCCTGGGCCACGTTCTCCGGGCGAAGGCCCCCGGCCAGGAACACGGGCTGCGGCCACACGGCGTCGCGGATGCGGCGGCTGGTGGCCCAGTCGTGCACGCGGCCCGTGCCGCCGAGTTCCTTCACGGCGGCCCCGGGGCGCCCGGAGTCGAGCAGCAGCGCGTCCACGAGGGGCGAGGCGGCGCACGCCTCGTCGAGGGACGCGTCGTCCTGCACATGGATCACCTGCACGAGCTTCACGCCGGGACAGAGTTCGCGCAGGCGGCGCAGCTCGGCGTGCGGCACGTGGTCGACCAGCTGCAGCGCCGTGGTGCGCGCGGCGCGGTGCTGTGCAGCGATCGCGTCGGCCTGCACGCGGGCGGTGAGCAGAAAGGTCTCCGTGGGCGGCGGCACGGCCGCGGCGATGGCCGCCACGGTGTCGTCGTCGATGACGCCGGGGCCGCTGGGCATGGCCGAGACGAGGCCCAGCACCTGCGCCCCGTGGTCTCGCGCGACACGGGCTTCCTCGAGATCGGCGATGCAGCAGATCTTCACGACCGGGCCGGCCGGCCCGACGGATCGACTCATTCGGCAATGCGCTCCACCATCACGGGGCCCTGCCGCGGCGCGTTGAGGAAGAGCCGATAGGCGGCCTGCACCGCCGACACCGCGGCGTCGGCGGAGGCGTCGTCGGCCGCATGCACGACCGCCAGCGGCGATCCGGCCTGCACGGCCGCACCCACGGGCAGGCAGTCGGCCAGACCCACGCGAACATCCACCGCATCGCCGCCTCGGCGACGTCCCCCGCCCAGGGCCACCACGGCCAGGCCCAGGGCGCGCGTGTCCATGCCGACCACGAAGGCGCTGCCCGGGGCCGGCACGGGGCGAACCACGGGCGCCACCGGCAGTTCGGGTCGCGTCAGCACGTCCCGCGGTCCCCCGCGCGCGGCGACCATGCGGGCGAAGTGCTCCGCGGCTTCGCCGCGATAGAGGGCCCGCGTGAGGCGGCGGCGCGCCGCATCGACGTCGGCATCGAGCCCCCCCGCCACCAGCGCCTCGGCCCCCAGGGCCAGGGTGAGCTGCAGCAGGCGCGGCTCGCGGCGTGCGCCCGTCAGGAAGTCGATGGCCTCGCGCACCTCCAGCGCATTGCCGGCGTGGTCGCCCAGCACCTGGTTCATGTCGGTCACCAGCGCCACGGCGGGCAGGCCGGCGCCGCGGGCCACCTGCACCAGGCTCTGTGCGAGGGTCCGGGCGGTCTCGACGTCCTGCGCCACGGCGCCGTTGCCGCACTTCACGTCCAGGATCAGGGCCTGCAGGCCCGCGGCCAGCTTCTTCGACAGGATGCTGGCCGTGATGAGGGCCACCGAGTCGACCGTGGCCGTCACGTCGCGGATGGCGTACAGCCGCCGGTCGGCCGGGGCCAGCGTGTCGCCGGCGCCGACGATGGCGCAGCCCGCGGCCTTCAGCGTGGCGCGCAGGTCGTCGCGGTCGGCCGTCACCCGGTACCCGGGCAGGGCCTCGAGCTTGTCCAGCGTGCCGCCGGTGTGGCCCAGGCCGCGGCCGCTGATCATGGGCACCACGGCGCCGCAGGCCGCCAGCAGGGGCGCCAGCATCAGGCTCACCTTGTCGCCCACGCCGCCCGTGGAGTGCTTGTCCAGCACCGGGCCGGACAGGCCGGCGTCGTCCCAGCGCAGCACGGTGCCCGAGCGCGTCATCTCGCCCGTCAGTGCCACGGTCTCGTCGCGGTCCATGCCGCGGCAGACGATGGCCATGGCCAGCGCCGCGGCCTGGGCGTCGGTCCAGCCGCCGTCCACCAGGCCGCGCACGAAGGCGGCGATCTGCGGGCCGTCCAGCCGCCCGCCGTCGCGCTTGGTGCGGATGATCTCCTGGGGCAGCGGTGCGTCAGTGGGCATCAACGCTTCACTCCACCAGCGCAATGCGGGCCGTCGGGTCGGGCGAGGGGCTGTTCTTCAGGAACGCCATCAAGGCGTCGATGTCCAGCTCGCCACCCAGGCGCTCCCGCCCTTCGCGCAGCACGGCAAAGCCGTCGCCGCCTTCGGCCAGGAAGCTGTTGACGGTGAAGCGCACGGGCTTGGACAGGTCCAGC
>JALOSQ010000182.1 GCA_025458335.1 Ideonella sp. | reverse complement strand
GTCGTCGCGCTGCATGCCCAAGGCGACCGGATCGGGCCCGACCTCGCGGGCCCGGTCATCGACACGGCCGTCGCGATGCGGCGCCTGCCGCCCTTGGCGTTGGCCAGCGAACGGCTCGCACGCGGGACCCTCCAGGCCGCCGACCTGACCGCGCTGGCCACGCGCGTCGCGGCCTTCCATCGCGAGGCGGCGGTCGCGCCGGCCCAAGGCGCCTGGGGAACCGCGCCACGGATCGTTGCGCAGGTTCGCTCCACGTTCGAAGCCCTGTCGCCCCACCTCGAGGCGGACCTGCGCCCGGTGCTGCGCGACTGGATCGAGCGCCAGGCGTCGCGGCTCACGCCGGTCTTCGAGCAGCGGCGCGCCGACGGCCACGTGCGTGAGGGCCACGGCGACCTGCACCTGGACAACGTGATCGTGCTCGGACCCGGCGAGGTGACCGCGTTCGATGCCCTGGAATTCGACCCGGCCCTGCGCTGGATCGACACCCAGGCGGACCTCGCGTTCCTGGTGATGGACCTGCTCGCCCATGGTCGGCGCGACCTCGCGTACGGATTCCTGAACGAGGTGCTCGAGCACAGCGGCGACTACGACGGCGTCGGGGTGCTGCGCTGGTACGTGGTCTGGAGGGCGCTCGTGCGGGCGCTGGTGGCCCACCTGCGCGAGGCGGCCGCACCGGACGCCAGCCGCCTGCGGGCGCCGGACTATCTGGCCCTGGTGCGCCGGCTGCTGCCCGAAGCGCGCGGGCGCCTGCTCATCACGCGCGGGCTGCCGGGTTCCGGCAAGACCCACCTGACGCGCCTGATGCTCGAGCGCGCAGGGGCGCTGCGCCTGCGCTCCGACGTCGAGCGCCGACGGCTGTTCCCCTCGGCGAGCGGCCGATACGCCCCCGAGGCGACCGAGGCGACATATCGGCACCTCGCCCGCCGCGCCGCCGGCCTGCTGGCGGCCGGCTGCCCGGTGATCGTCGACGCGGCGTTCTCCCGCCGGGAGCAGCGCGACGCGCTCAGGGCCGTCGCAGCCGCCGAGGGCGTGCCGTTCGCCCTGCTGGACTGCCAGGCCCCGCTCGAGGTGCTGCAGGCCCGCGTGCTCGCCCGCCAGCGCGACGGGCGGGACGCCTCGGAGGCCACCCTCGCCGTGCTGGCAGCGGCCGTGGACCGCCAGGAGCCTCTCGACGCCGACGAAGCCGGCCAGGCGCTGACCGTGGACACCTCCAGGCCCATCCCGCTGGCACAGCTGGTGCACCGCTGGCTCGGCGGCGCAACGGCCACGGCGGCCTGATCACCGGGTCGGGCCCAGCACGCGAAGTGCCCGAACCGCTCTAGGATCGCCTCGCCGCCTCGCGCGAGGGCTCGTCGAGCCTCGGGCGCGAGGCCTTCCGACCCCAAGGCCCGCGCGCCGGCCGGTTCACCCTGGAGACCCCGCCACCATGAGCACCGCCCCGTCCCATGCCGCCGACTTTGCCAGCGACGCCGTCCACCGCCTGCGGGTGGACCTGGCGCTGGCGCTGCGCGCTGCAGCCCACCACGGCCTGGCAGAGGGCGTCTGCAACCATTTCAGCGTCGAACTGCCCGATGGCAGCGGCCGCTTCCTCCTCAACCCGCGCGGCCTGCACTGGAGCGAGGTGCACGGCGACGACATCGTGATGGTCGATACCTACGGCGAACGGCTCGCCGGCCGCCATCCGGTGGAGTCGACCGCAATGCACATCCACGCCGCGGTGCATCGGATCTGCGGCCACGCCTGCGTGATGCACACGCACATGCCGCACGCCACCGCGCTCACGCTCACGACGCGACGCGGGCTCGACACGACCCTGTCGCAGACGTCGATGCGCTTCCACGGGCGCATCGCGATCGACGAGCGGTACAACGGGCTCGCACTCGACCACCGGGAGGGCGAGCGCATCGCCCGTGCCATGGGCAAGGCCGAGGTGGCGTTCCTGGGCAATCACGGCGTGGTGGTGTGCGGCGCCCGCATCGACTACTGCTACGACGACCTGTACTACCTCGAGCGGGCCTGCCAGGTCGAGGTGATCGCCCGCTCGACCGGGCTGGCGCTCGCGCCGGCCGACCCGGCGCTGGCAGCAGACGTCGGCGCCCAGACGCTCGGCGAGCGCCTGCAGTCCGAACTCTTCTTCGAGGCCCTGCGTCGGCTGCTCTGAAACAGGCCGCCACAGGATTGGCGCTTACGCCGGCCTGTCCGGGTGGCCGATGCGGAAGTCGTTGCGCCCGCTGACGTCGCGTCCGCGCACCAGCCAGATCGGACGACGCGCGAAGTCCACCGGCACCCCGCTCTTGCCGTCCACCGGGCGCAGGTCGCGCTCGAACACCGAGGTCGCCGGCATGTAGCGCAAGGCCACGCCCGTGCGTCGCTGGGCCGACCGGTTGGCCGCTGCACCGTGGATCATGTAGACGTCGTGCAGCGACATCTGGCCCGGCTCGAGCTCGAGGTCGACGGCCTCGGTCTCGTCGAAGGCCTGCGGCGCCAGGCGCTGGCTGAGCGTCAGGTCGGTGCGGTCCTCGTGAAGGTGGTCGAACAGCCGCTGCCCGGCATGCGACCGCGGGATCACCCGCAGGCAGCCATTCGCACGGGTCGAGGGCTCCAGAGCCACCCACACCGTGCAGGTGGCCAGCGGACGGATCGGCCAGTAGTGGCCGTCCTGGTGCCAGGGCGTCTCGTAGCCCTCGGCGGCGGGTTTGCAGAACACGTGGCAGCCCCACAGGATGACGTCGTCGCCGAGCACGCCGCTGACGAGCTCGACGATCTCCGGGTCCTGGGCGAGCTCGAGGAAGTCGCGCACGCCGTGCACGCCCTCGCCGTTGTCGCCGCGGCCGGCGGCCTGCTCGATGTGCGCCGAGACGAGCTTCTCGGGCCGCACGCCAGGGTTGCGGCGCAATAGTTCCTCGAGGGCGGTGGCCAGCCGGTCGACCCGTGCGGGCGGCAAGCGCCAGTGGGGAATCACGTAGCCGTCGTGGCGGTACCGGGCGATCTCGTCAGCGTGCAGACTTGCCATGCGGACAGTCTAGGACGCGCGAACGCCCGTGCACAGCCCGTGAAGACGTCAGGACGGCATCAGGCCCGGGTGCGTCAATCAGGTTCGACGCTCCGCACCCTGAACCGCCCGATGACGCTCACGCAGTTCGCCCTCGGCTGCACCCTGCTGGCCTGGGCCCTGGTGTTCCTGAAGGTCGACCGCCGAGTCGCCCTGGCGCTCTTCGTGCTCCTCTCGCTGGTCGGCGCCGTTTTCGTGATCTTCGGCGGCCTGGCGTATGCATGGGAGTCGACTCCGCCGCCCGACACGCTGCACCGCACCTTGCTGTTGCACGGCTCGCTGATCCTCGCGGCGCAGCTGATCGGCTTCATGCGGCTGGGCGCTCGCAGCAGCCGCGCCGAACGCGGGTCGCCAACGACGCGGCTGTAGGCTCGGCGGGGGCGCGCCCCATTCCGCCGCGGACTCGGCGCGGCCAGAATTCGCCTCAGGAGACCTCGCCATGCCGATCTTCGAATACGCCTGCCAGGACTGCCAGCACCGCTTCGAGACGCTCGTGCGCGGTGACACCCAGCCCGAATGCCCACGCTGCCATTCGACGCAGCTGGTCAAGCAGCTGTCGGTGTTCGCGACCGCCGCGGCCGGCCCCGATGCAGTCGCGGCACTGCCTGGCGCCTGCGGGACCTGCGGACATCCCGCGGGCCCAGGCAGCTGCGCGCTGTCGTCCTAGCCCGCGCCACGGCATGGACGCCGACGCGGCCCGGATGCTCCGGCGCCTGCTCGACGAGCGGCCGGTCGCATCGCTGGGCACGTTGCACCGCGGGGAGCCGGCCGTCTCGATGGTGCCGTTCGTGCGGCTGCCCGGGCCCTGCGCCTTCGGGATCCACGTCAGCACCCTGTCGCCGCACACCCGCGATCTGCAGGACCATCCTCGCGCCAGCCTGATGGTCATGGCGGAGCCAGGTCAGGATCCGCCGCAGGCGCTGCCGCGCGTGACCCTGCAGGTCGATGCGCGCTTCCTGGCACGCGACGGTCCCGAGTACGCCGCCGGCCGCGACGCCTACCTCGCACGCTTCCCGCAGGCAGCCGTCACCTTCGAGCTGTCCGACTTCTCGCTCGTGCGACTGGAGCCGGTCTCGGCGCGGCTGGTGGCCGGCTTCGGCCGCGCCTTCGGCCTGAACGGAACTGCCCTCGCGACGTGGCTTGCAGATCCGGCGGCCGAGGGCGCTCCGACAGGCCTGCCCCGATGACCCGCGACGCCCGGCGGATCCCGATGAAAGCTCAGGGGCCCGTGCCGGTGCCTGCAAGCCAGCCCGCCCGGAGCCTGCGGGTCGAGCCCGACGGCGTGACCGTGGCGCTGCGGCCCGGCCAGAGCCTGCTCGAAGCCGCGCTCGCCGCGGGGGTCGACCTGCCACGATCCTGCCGCAACGGCACGTGCCGGACGTGTCGCGCCTGGCTCGACGCGGGGCAGGTGCGCTACCGCGTCGACTGGCCCGGCGTCACGCGCGAGGAACGCGCCGAGGGCTGGACCCTGCCGTGCGTGGCCGAACCGGCGTCCGACGTGGTGGTGCTGCGCCGGCCCGGCCCGCACGACGCCTGACGACCAAGGACCGCGTGGGCGACGCGCGCCGGTGCCGACGCGCGGCCCGACAATGAGGCCATGCCGCGCCCGGACCTCGAACTGCTCGCCCCCGCCCGCGACGCCGACATCGGCATCGAGGCCGTCAACCACGGCGCCGATGCGGTGTACATCGGCGGCCCGGGCTTCGGCGCGCGCGACAAGGCCGCCAACACCGTCACCGACATCGCCCGCCTGGCCGAGCACGCGCACCGCTTCGACGCACGGGTGTTCGTGACGCTCAACACCATCCTGCGCGACGACGAGCTCGAGCCGGCACGGCGCCTGGCCTGGCAGCTGCACGACGCCGGGGTGGACGCGCTGATCGTGCAGGACATGGGCCTGCTCGAGCTCGACCTGCCGCCGATCCAGCTGCACGCAAGCACGCAGACCGACATCCGTACCCCGGCCAAGGCGCGCTTCCTGCAAGACGTGGGCTTCTCGCAGATGGTGCTGGCGCGCGAACTCGACCTGGGCCAGATCGCCGCCATCCGCGACGAGGTGCACGACGCGGTGCTCGAGTTCTTCGTGCACGGCGCGCTGTGCGTGGCCTACAGCGGCAACTGC